>JBOIEG010001192.1:0-6116 GCA_050740915.1 Gammaproteobacteria bacterium
TTGGGGCGAATTGGCGGGTTTTGCGAGGGCTAGGCGACATTCCACCCGCGCTTGTCTCACCGGCGCCGGTATCCCCTCTCGGCGGCTTATCGCCGCGAATATCGAAAAATTCACAACCTCTGAGTGCAAACGCCATCCCCAAGAGTCGCGTCAGCATGTCATATCAGAAGAGAATCGACACCGACATTTGGAGGCCGGGTGAGGAGAGTTCATTGAGGTGGTCGGCGATCACGTAATCGACCTTGAGGCGGAGGTAGGGGGCAGGTACCCAGGCGAGCCCCAGATCGAAAAGGTCAACGGCGCGCCTCGCACCCGGTGGATCGAATCGCTCGTAGCGTCCCACGAGGTACAGCGTGCGTACCGTCTCCACTACCGTCTGCGCGTACAGTCCCCACAGCCTTCCGTCCTCGCGGCTCCCCTCGCCGAACAGTGCCTCGCCGCTCGCCTCCACGCGCCTGTGCGGCTGCCACAGGAGGTCAGCACCGCCCAGATGGTTCCATTCTCCGTTCCGCAACTCCGAGGCGAAGTATGACGCTCCCACCGTCCAGCCCCCGAGGCTCGCCCACTCGAGGTGCGCCCCGGCGCTGCGCTCGGCCGGGGGCGCATCGGGTTCCGCGTCGATCGGATCCAAAAACGTCCCGTACAGCGAGTACGACAGGGCCCCGCCCCGCGGGAACGCCGATCCGTAGAGCATCGCCCCGGTCGCCGTCTGGTCAAAGACCTGCTCCACGATCAGCGGATCGGAGGTGGTCCATAGGAGCGGCTCACGCGACGCCAGGTTCCACCGCCCGATAGGCGTCAGAAACTTCCCAAACCGTAGGTTCAGCGTGTCGCTGGCCGGGAGGTCTAGATACAAGCGTTTGACTTCCAGATTGGGATCCGAGCGAACTCCCTTTTGCCCGCGCTCCAGCTCCGCCAACCGCCCCACTTCTAGTTCCGTAAACAGGTGCAGGAATGGAACCGGCTCGAAGGATACGAGGAAGTTCAATTCCTCCACTCCCCCGCGCCTCTCGCCTCCCTCCAAGAGCTCCGCCCCCGCGGTCGCGAACCCCCCCAGCAGTAGTCCCGTCTTCCCTACCCGCAAGCCCCGCCCCGCCCGGTACGAAAGCCGCCCAAGAGGAGTGTTGGCACCGAATGCTTCCGGCTCGGCGTCATCGACGCTGGGGGTTGCTTCGTTCGGGGGGGTCGCGCTTGCGGCAGGCGAAACGAGCGCCAACAGGAGCGGCACCCAGATCGCGGCCCGGCGCATCGCGCTCGGACGGTCATACCTTGTGCGGCTTTGAGATCTCGGGGTGCCCATGGAGGTACAAGCCAAAATTGTGGAATTATGCTGCAAGCGGTGTAATCTCTTGGCTAAACAAGCCCACCGGGCGAGGCACCCGGGAAGCAGAAAAGCATTTAGTGTGGAGGTAAGGTCAAGTCGGCTTTGGGAAGGGCTGAAAAGAGTTTGTGCGCGCGGAGGCGAGGGGCAGCAGTTCATGCAGCGGTTATGAAAAGGAATTGTGGAGTCAAACCAACTGTCACCCTGCTGAGTATGGCCGCCTGAGCCTTTTTTGCATATGTTGACCAGACCTTGTGCCCATGAAAACCGGCGTGAGAAGGAAACCAGTTACTTGAACGCGGGGAGCATACAGGTCTTCTCGCTTCGGACCAAACTCCTCTTCTTCGCCACGGCGCTCGTTCTGATCCCCGGCGGCATCCAGGGAGTGATCACGGTCTCGAGCAGCCGCGCGGCGCTTGCGCAGGTCGTCGGCCGGCAGCTCGTCGCGGAAGCCCGCAACGGTGCCGACCGCCTCGCGACGACCGTTCGCTCGGAGCGCGAACGCCTCGATTCGTTCGCCGAGCAGGACGTGATGCGCGAGATTCGGGTCGCTGACCTCGACAAACGAATCTCCTCTTTTCTCGTATCCGTGAAGAGCGGCTGCCCGGCCTGCGTGGACCTCCTCGTGGTCGACCGCAGGGGGCTCGTCGTGGCCTCCAGCAACCCGGCCTTAATCGGGGAGCCCGAAGACACGACTTTTGGTGATCGCGACGCGGGAGAGACGATCGAGGGCCCATTGCGGATGGCCGGCGCCGCCAAGACGCTCATCCGCTTCACGGTCTCGGTGCCGGAGCCCGACGCACGCGGGGCGATGCTCGGGCGGCTCGTAGCCCTCTTCGACTGGAGCCGGGGAACGGACGTCATCGCTCGCGTGCGCGAGAACCTCCTATCGGTGGGCCTTGACGCCGACGTGCTCATTCTCGATGCTCGCGGGATCGTGATCGGCGGTGCTTCCCGACCGAATGGGCCGTGGCAACCTGGTGACCGGATCGCCCTCCCGCGCTCGAACGCCGAGGATCGAGCGGCCACTGGTTACGTCGACTCCGCTGCTGGCATGCTCGTCGGCCATGCAGGGTTGCCGTCCGATCTGCCACCCTGGACGGTCGTGGTCGCGGAGCCTCTCTCCGACGCCTTCGCCCCCGCGCATCGGACGGCGAGGTTTCTGGCGACAGCTCTCGCGATCGCCTTGCTTGTCGCCCTGGCGGTCGCCCTGCTTGCCGCCCGCCGGGTCACTCAGCCCCTCGCCGAGCTGACCGGGGTGGCCGAGGCCGTCGGCCGTGGAGGGAGGCCGGCGTCCACCATTGCGGTGCGCTCGCGGGACGAGATAGGCACGCTCACGGCGGCATTCAATCGCATGGCCGCCGACCTCAAGCGCGTCGAGCGCGAGCTGGTCGAGGCCGCGAAGTTCTCCTTCGTTGGCGAACTAGCCGCGGGCGTGGCACATGAGGTCCGTACGCCGCTCGGAGTGATGCGAAGCTCGGCTCAGCTCCTTGAGCGCTCGCTCGAGGTGAAGGACGACGAGTCGCGCGAGCTCCTCCGCCTGCTGCGCGACGAAGTCGACCGAATCGAGCGGGTGGTCTCGGCCCTCCTCGAGCTCGGACGACCGCACGAGATGCGCCCCGAACCGTCGCCGCTCGGCCAGATTCTCTTTCGGGCTGTGGACTTAGTCGAGGCACAAGCCCGCCAGAAGCGCATCGCTATCCGGCGTCGAGCCATCGAACCGGAGCCCGTGATGCTTTGCGACCCAGAGCTCATGTACCAGGTTGCCTTGAACCTTCTCGTGAACGCGGTTCAGATCCTCCCGGATGGCGGTTCGATCGAGATCAACCTCCTGCCCGCGCGCGACGGCTACGCCGGCTTCGAGGTCCGCGATGACGGACCGGGCATGACCGACGCGGTTCGCGCGCGGATTTTCGAGCCGTTCTTCACGCGCCGCGAGGGGGGGGCAGGGCTCGGTCTCACGTTCGTCCAGCGCGTCGTGCAGGAGCACCGTGGACGGGTCTGGGTGGAGAGCGAGGTGGGCCGCGGCACGTTGTTCCGCGTCGACCTTCCCGTGTTGGAGGTCCCCGGATGAAGCGTCTTCTCATCGTCGACGACGACGCGAGGCTGCGCCGTGTTCTCCAGATCCTCGCTCGCAAGATCGGTCTCGATTGCGTACCCGCTTCCGGAGCCGACGAGGCACTGGCTTCGTTCCGCGCCGAACGAAGTGACCTCGTCGTCACCGACCTGAAGATGCCCGGCAAGGACGGGATCGAGTTCCTGCGCGAGCTCCGCGAGATCGACGCGGAAGTGCCTGTGGTCATGCTTACCGCGCACGGCACCGTGGCGACAGCGGTGGAAACGATGAAGCTCGGCGCCGTGGACTACCTGCAGAAGCCCTTCGACGTCGACGCCCTCGAGACGGTGATTCGCCGCACGCTGGATCTTTCCCGCTTCCGTCTCGAGAACCGTTTTCTCCGCGAGCAGGCGGAAGGAGCGCAGCGCTTCGGGGAGCTGATCGGCAGCTCGCCGGCGATGCTTCCGGTGTTCGAACTGATCCAACAGGTGGCACCGACCCGCAGCGCGGTGCTCATCACGGGCGAGACTGGCACTGGCAAGGAGCTCGTCGCCCACGCGGTGCACGGGCTCAGTCCCCGCAAGGACAAGCTCTTCGTCCCGCTGAACTGCACAGCGATTCCGTCCGATCTTCTCGAGAGTGAACTCTTTGGCCATGTACGTGGCGCTTTTAGCGGCGCTCACGCCGATCGCGCAGGAAAGTTTCAGGCCGCTGACGAGGGGACACTCTTCCTCGACGAGATCGGCGACATGGACGTACGGCTGCAGGCGAAGCTCCTGCGCGTGCTGCAAGAGGGCGTGATCGAGCCGCTCGGCACGAACCGCCGCATTTCCGTCGATGTGCGCATCGTCTCGTCCACGAACCGCGATCTCGCCAAGGCAATGCTCGACGGGAAGTTTCGCGAGGACCTCTACTTCCGGCTGAATGTGTTCCAGGTGAAGCTACCGCCGCTGCGCGAGCGGCAAGAGGACATGCCGGCGCTCGCCGAGGCGTTCCTCTCCGGGTTCGCGCGCGACCTCGGCAAGCCGGCGCTCCGCCTTGCCCCCGAGGCAGCCTCTGTGCTCCAGGGCTACGCATGGCCCGGTAATGTGCGTGAGCTGCGCAATCTTATGGAGCGCGCGGCTGTCCTCTGCAAGGATCAGATTGTCGGCCCCGCCCTCGTCCGTTCGTTCCTCCCCACGGAGGTCGCGCCCGCGCGAGAGGACTTGAACCTGGAGCAGGCCCTCGCTGACCTCGAGCGGCGGATGATCCTCGACGCGCTCGCCGCCAGCGCCGACAACAAAAGTGCCGCGGCGAAACTTCTCAGCATCGGCGAGCGCACCCTCTGGACCAAGCTCAAGAAGCATGGAATCTGAGAGCCAGATGATCTGACAGGGCGCATGCAAGACCGCGTGTAGGAGCGATCTCCAGATCGCGATCGCGGCGCGAACGCCGCGCACTGTACCCCTCGACGGGGCGCTCATCCGTCGCCCGATCGTGCCGCCATCGGCAGGCGTCCCTGCCGACTCCGGCAGGACAAGCCCAGCCGCAAACTAGCAACTCTCTAATATGCAAGGGTTTCAGGGCATGGTCCGTAAGTTGCCCGCTCTCGACAAACCCACGGCTTTCTGCCGCCGTGGCGATCGAGAAGGTAATCGAGATGAACGCGCAAGGCTTATTGTCTTGCAGACGATTCGATAAGAAGGCGTCGCTACGACGTGCAAAGCAATCACTGCAGGTGCGATTGGCTGCGTTTCCCCTACCACTGACAAGCGAACAGGAGTAATCGAAATGAAGAGACACACACGTATGTTGCCCGTTTTTGGAATGACGATGGTCGCTCTTATTTTGGGGGCTGCCGCCCCGGCGGTTTGGGCCGCTGAATTCTCGGAAGCAGAGTTGTTCTTCGAGCTCAATAACACCGATGGAGACCTGGGCATACACGGTTCGATCGATGGAGGGCCCTATTCGAAGCTGGAAATCGAGGACCCGAACGAGCGCACCATACTCAGAGTCACGGCTCAGGGGCGCTTGGCAAAGCAGGGCCTTACCCAGCTGTTTCTGGAGAGCGCTGAGCCAAGATTCGAAGAACTGACGCCCGAGAGGTTCTTCCGTCAGTTCCCCGAGGGAGCTTACGAAATCGAGGCCAAGGCTCTTAAAGGAGAAGACTTCAAGGGAACGGTGGTGCTCAGCCACGTGATGGCGGCCTCGGCCGCCAACATCTTGGTTTCTGGAGTTCAGACGGCGGAAAACTGCGACGCAGTTCCCCTCCCGTCAGTGAGCGAGCCCGTCATCATCGCCTGGGATCCGGTGACGGAATCGCATCCCGAGATCGGCAAATCGGGAGCGGTCGAAATCGTCAGATACCAGTTCTTTGTCCAGCAGGGAGACGTCAAGTTCGGCGTCGACCTCCCGCCCACAGTAACGGAGTTCCAGGTTCCATCAGAAATCACTGCCCTGGGCGGTACATTCAAGTTCGAGATCATCGCCAGAACGGCCGCCTTGAACAACACGGCCGTGGAAAACTGCTTCACGGTCCAGTAAGTGCGCTCAAGGCCTTCGTAGGCTGGGATGAAGCGAAAGGCGGCATCCCAGCCTACCGGGATAGGTTCTAAGTGTGCTGAAGTCGCGTCCTAGGAGCCTGTCGGACTTAAGGCGGAACTTTTTATGTGCAAACCGATCGGATCGGCAATGGATTCAATGAGCGAGCGTGCATGAGCCACTTCCGTCAATGCGATCGTGACACACCCTACCTGCTGC
>JBOIEG010001193.1:0-1365 GCA_050740915.1 Gammaproteobacteria bacterium
TTGGGGCGAATTGGCGGGTTTTGCGAGGGCTAGGCGACATTCCACCCGCGCTTGTCTCACCGGCGCCGGTATCCCCTCTCGGCGGCTTATCGCCGCGAATATCGAAAAATTCACAACCTCTGAGCGGACAGGTACTCGGCGATCTCTCTGTTGCGATATCCTTCTGCGATAAGCTTGATCACCTCTCGCTCACGCTGGCTCAGAATCTCCCATGATTTCCGGGTGCCCCCGTCGTTTCTGAACGTTTTCAGATAACCTGTCACCACCTCTCGGCAGACACCCGGGCTTAGATAAGTGTGTCCGGACATGACGCTGCGCAGGGCTACTAGCAGCTGAACATGATCGTCGTCTTTCAATACGTAGCCCATGCCGCCTGCGGCGAGTGCCCCCCGGACGTATTCTTCCGCTTTGTGGAAAGTCAGAACGATGCTCTTGATTTCTGGAAAGCGCCGCTTGATATTCGCGATGGCCTCCATCCCATTCGTTTGGGGCATAGAAAGGTGCATGATGACGACATCGGTCTGCAGAGTGGCGAGGCAACGATAGGCGTCATTACCGTTTCCGGCCTGCCCTACCACCTCTATGTCGGGCTCGTGGGAAAGCAAAGCTCGCAGCCCATCGCATACTATCTGGTGATCATCGGCAATCACAAGTCGAGCCCTTTTGGTATTCATAGCACCCCCCGGGTGCTGCCGCATTGGACATGCCGCCCCGTTTGAAATTGACGCGACGCCCCCATCCGTCGTGAGTAAAGTAAGGGGTTTTCTGCCCCAAAACAAGGTGTGTATGCGAAACCTTATCTTTTACGGGGAATTCCCAGACAAGATGGGGGCTTGTCCCTATGAAAGGTAGAATTTTTAGATCGACTTTTCTTGATCAGCTTTGTGTAGCATCTTCGCGATAAGCGAGCCCGCCATGACTAAAGTCCTTATTATCGATGACGATGCCGCCTTTCGGCAGGCAATGCGCAGCTTACTGCAAGAGCAGTTCCCGAGGATAGAAGTCAGGGAGACCAATAACGGTCGAGAGGCTCTGCAACAGATCGAGGGATTCGATCTGCTGTTCATGGATATCTCGCTGCCCGAAGAAAACGGTCTGGAGCTCACAGCAAAGATCAAATCCGAGCATGTAGAGCTCTTCATCGCCATCCTCACGATTCACGATTCGCCCGAATATCGGCAAGCGGCTTTTCAACACGGTGCCGATTACTTTGTGTCAAAAGGTGCCCCAGCAGAAAAATCCTAGGAGCCTGTCGGACTTAGGTTGAACACCAAAGCCATAACGTGCGTGTTGAGCGCCAAAATCGAGGTTCGGGTGGTCATTAAGGCGATCGACTCCGTGAGTTGATGATGGACAGACTCTTCT
>JBOIEG010001194.1:0-2006 GCA_050740915.1 Gammaproteobacteria bacterium
CCCCATGTCTCCAGCGGCGTGCGTTCAGCCGGCTGCAACTTGATCGCCACGCGGGTGTTCGGCATGAGCGAGACCATAGCAATCACTGGAAAGTCTGTAAAGTTATTTAAGGGACACTACACTAGCCTCACTGTCGGGCTAGCGGCTGGCGTTCAGGCTTACGACGGCACCCAATGCCAAACGCCCGGTGATTGCTGGGAGCCCAAGCCCGGCTATCCCGAAAAGGTAGCCGGCAGCAAATACGACCCAAAACACGATCCGGAAGAGATCAACAAGCAGTCGGACTCCATCAAGGCGATGGAGGCGCGCAACGCCAAGCGCGTCGAACATCTAAAGAAGACCGGCAAGTTTGAATACGATGTGAGCAAGCTTTGAGCTGGCGAGAAGGGATCCCGAGAAAGCCCCGGCTTTGAGCGGGGCTTTTCATTCCGGGGCCTTCGTAGAGAAGTGGATGAACCCAGACAGTGTGTTGAGCGATTGGCGCGCCCGCGCTCTTCTCTTCGAGGACACCTTGAAAAAGGCCATCATCGGCCAAGATCACGTCATCCGGCTCATCACGGTGGCGGTGTTCGCACGCGGCCATGTGTTGCTCGAAGGCGACGTGGGGGTAGGCAAGACCACCTTGCTGCGGGCCGTGGCGCGCGGGCTGGGCGGCGCGTACGAGCGCATGGAAGGCACGATCGATCTCATGCCCAGCGATTTGGTGTATTACACCTATATCAACGAACAGGGCAGGCCCTGCGTGGACCCGGGTCCCCTGGTCAAACACGGCGAGGCGCTCTCGGTCTTCTTCTTCAATGAGATCAACCGGGCCCGCCCGCAGGTACACTCGCTGCTGCTCAGGGTCATGGCGGAACGCAACGTGGCGGCCTTTAACCGGATCTATCATTTTCCGCATCTGCAGGTGTTCGCAGATCGCAACCGCGTGGAAAAGGAGGAAACCTTCGAGCTCCCGGCAGCCGTCCGCGACCGATTCGTGATGGAGATCGCGATGGAGCTGCCTGAGGGCACGGAGATCCGGCGGGCGCTGATGTTCGATCCGCGCTTTCACGATGTCGACGACCTCCTTAATGAGGTGGACCATGGCATATTGCCTTATAGCGAGCTCAACGAATTTGCCGCCACGCTTCAGGGCGAGATCCGCGCGAGCAGCGCCTTGCAGGACTATGCCCTACACCTCTGGCAGGCCACGCGTTGCCCGAAGGAGTACGCCATTGCCATCGACGGCATCGACATGGACCAACTCGTGCAAGCAGGCGCCAGCCCCCGCGGCATGAGCATGCTGGTGCGCGCGGCACGGGTAAACGCATGGCTCAATGAGCGCGCGATGGTAGTTCCTGAAGACCTGCAAAGCGTCTATTTTGAGACCACAGCCCACCGGGTATTTTTCGGCCCCGTCCATGAATTTCGCCGAGGACCACTGGTGCGCGAGCTGCTGGATAAGGTCCTTCACACCGTCGCCGCACCTTAGAGGTTGTGAAAAAACCTACTGCGCTCGGGATCTCGCGTTCCGGCGGTGCTCGGGATCCCCAGGTATTTCAATATACACTCCGGTTGCTCGTCCCATCCTTGGGACTCGCCCCTGCGGGGCTTGCACTCCATTTCGCTCCCGACGAAACGGTCCTGCGCTCCGGCGGAACGCGACTTCCCTTCGCTCGCGACGGTTTTTTCACAAGCTCTTTAGCTCAAACAAAATTGGCGCAACGATGAACGGATACGCGGCGCGATTGCAAGAAAGCCGCATCCAGGAGTTTCACTACCGGCTCCCCTGGCGCTCCCAAGCCGTTCATCCCGGCTATCACCAGGGCGTGCAGCCAGGCCCAGGACAGGACTTTCGCGCCTACGAGCCGTTGTTTAGGCATCCCGATGCGCGCAGGCTCGATCGTGTCCTTTCGGCAGGTCTGTGGAGGCGCCGTCAGATCCTCCTTGGCCGAGATTCCAGTGCGCCTATCGAGGCGCAGAATCCGAGCCAGGACTGTGCGCGAGAGGACAGCTATCTGGCCTGC
>JBOIEG010001195.1:0-2768 GCA_050740915.1 Gammaproteobacteria bacterium
TTGGGGCGAATTGGCGGGTTTTGCGAGGGCTAGGCGACATTCCACCCGCGCTTGTCTCACCGGCGCCGGTATCCCCTCTCGGCGGCTTATCGCCGCGAATATCGAAAAATTCACAACCTCTGAGCCGGGAGTGAAGCTCTGTTGCCGCTCACCCTCGGCGCTCAGCTTTGTGATGCGTTCTTTGGAGGCGACCCACACAGAGCCATCGACGGGGTCGGCGATGAGGGCCACCAATTTATCGCTGCCTGGGCCCGAGAAAGGTCTGCGTTGAAATTGCACCTCCCCTTCGCGGTCGAGCTTGATGAGCGTCTTGTCTTCGCCTATCCAAAGCCCACCCCGGCCATCAGGCACCAGGAAATCCACATCTTTGGCCTTATTGGGCAAGGCCACCTCGTGCTCCAGGGCTCCATCGGAAAGCGCATAGCGGCGCAGCCCCTGTTTCTATATCCGCCACCCACAGCGCATCGCCATCAGGCTCGTAGGCGAGCGCTCGGATGTGGCTTGGCGCGGGCCGCACGCCGTCAAGCGGCCGCCCAAAGGTGTCGTAGCGGTGCAGCCCCGCTTTCGTTCCTACCCACACCTCATCGCGCGTTGGATCCACCGCCAGAGCTTTGGCCCTTTTAGGCAGCCGAATGCGCTCCAACAGATGCGCTTCGCGATCGTAGTAATAAAGGCTCTTGTGGCGGGCGAGCCAGAGGCTGTTGTCGTTGGGATTGAGCTTGAGGAACGCCCGTTTCCGTTTACCGCCACCAAACCCCTGGTCATCCTCCTCTTCGTCGTCAGGGTCTTCATGCTCCTTCGCATCCCGGTCCCAGTCATCGGGCGGTACCACGGAAAACGCTTCTGCCCTGCGAAGCTGTACGCCCGCAGCTTACCCTCGCCATAGGCCCACAGGGTACCGGCAGTCTCATCCAGCGCCAGCGCCTCGATCTCTGCGGTGCGGGGGATCTCGAGCAGCACCGTGCCGTCGGCGAGCGCGAGCTTCAGCGCCTGCTCGGATTCGGCCACCCACAGCGCGTCCTTGAAATGTGGGTTCGGCTCGGTGGCTGCCTCTGGCGGCGGGGCCCCCGCGGGGGCGGAAAGCAACCCCAGAATCAATGCTAATAGAAGCCCGGCAAGCCTGAATGAACGCATCCTGTTTCTCCAATCGCGGTGAAATGAATTCCAGGGCTAGGCCCCGTTTCGACGAGGTTCGAGGACAACCTCCCAGGGATATAGCGGCCGTTCGCGAAATTTCTTGAGGGTTGGCGTGCCTTGCAGGCCCGGCGCCCATGGCGGTTTTAAAACCTCAACCGCTGTGCTAATGCGGTTGCAATTGGTGCAACCCGAGAGTCGCTCATGGCGACGACCACACTTGGGATCAAGCTTGACGAGCAGGCGCGCGAGCGTCTAAGAGCCCTGGCCGAAGTGAAAGACCGCGCCACGCACTGGCTCATTAAAACGGCGAACCTCGAATACTTGGACAAAGAGGAACAGGCCGGACGCGAACGGCGTGAGGACCTCGAGCGCTGGGAATGTTACCAGTTGACAGGACAGGCCATTAGCCATGCGACAGTTACGGAGTGGCTTGACGCGCTAGCCAAAGGCGAACGCAAGCCATGCCCACGGTAGCGTGGTTACCGCAACCTTTGGAAGAAGTGGCCCGACTCTACGATTTTCTCGCTGAGAAAAATCCCCAGGCCGCGGCGAACGCCATCCGCTGCATACAAGGGGCAGCCCATCTGCCTGGAGCAATACGCGGAGGCGGATAAACCAATGAAGGACGATAGCGGACGTCGGGAGATTTTTGCGGCCTTCGGTTCTGGTACTTATGTTTTGCGCTATCGGCTCAACGCTCAAGGCGACCCGGTAATGATCCGGGTTTGGCACAGCCGCGAGGCGCGAGAATGATTTACAGGCACTTCGAAAAATTCCATCCGTGGAATTTTTCGAATCGCAAAGCAAAAAATGTGATTTTTGCTTTGCTCCATTTTCAAAAAGTTACCTGTTTGAAAAATGCGCGGCATATCCCTATACCGCCGCTCACGTATCTCCTCATTCCTTCCCCCGGGCAGGGGGAAGGAATATGAGATACCGCCCGGCACTTCGAATTAATCGAAGTGCCCTTACTTTGATGGCTGACGGTCGACGTAAAGTGGAAATGGCCCCCAAGCGCTCTCTCGATCCCGATTGGTGGTCCGGGGAATGGGCGCAGCATTTGTCAGGCCACAAATTCACATCGCAACGACATGGTCGACACCTTGTTCCAGGGCATGATCGTCCTCCCGTCGGATTGCTCTCGTGCGGTCTATCGGTGTTACCCATGTCTCCGAACGATCACGTCCAACAGGCCCCTGCCCTCTCACTGGGATCCAAGCGGTGGCTCGTCCATGAGTGCGATCTGCTCGCGCAATTCGAGGATGCGGTCCTGCCAGTATCGCTGGGTGTTTAACCAGGGAAACGCGCGGGGAAACGCCGGGTCGTCCCAGCGCCGGGCGAGCCAGGCCGAGTAGTGCAGTAGGCGCAGCGTGCGCAGAGCTTCGATGAGATAGAGCTCGCGAGTGTCGAAGTCGAAGAAATCCTCGTAGCCGGCCAGCACATCGGCTAGCTGTTTGGTCATTTCGGCGCGCTCCCCCGACAGCAGCATCCACAGGTCCTGCATCGCGGGCCCCATGCGGCTATCGTCGAAATCGACGAAATGCGGGCCGCGGTTGTTTTCTGTCTCGATCCACAGCACGTTGGCGGCGTAGCAATCGCCGTGCAGACGGAGCGCGCGTACGTCGCCCGCG
>JBOIEG010001196.1:0-15602 GCA_050740915.1 Gammaproteobacteria bacterium
GAGAAGAGTCTGTCCATCATCAACTCACGGAGTCGATTGCCTTGATGACCACCCGAACCTCGATTTTGGCGCTCAACACGTACGTTATGGCTTTGGTGTTCAACCTAAGTCCGACAGGCTCCTAGGAGCCTGTCGGACCAGGAAGGATCTACTGCGGTGGTGGGAAATCGGTCCATTTTCCGATCATTCCCTTCGACTCAGACGCTCAGGCAGGTTCGTTAAATAGAACGCGCTATTTACTTCAATGATCGAAAAACTGCCCTCGATTTCCCACTCGCCTCGCGACGATCCCTTAAGTCCGACAGGCTCCTAGGATCTCCTGCGCGCAGCACCCCTGTCTCTTTTTCGGGGCACTTCAATTAGTTCGAAGTGTCCGGCGGCATACGGATAGGCCGATGCGAAAAATTCCACGGATGGAATTTTTCGAAGTGCCCTTCGGTTTGGCTCTCATTCCTTGCGGAGATTTTATATAATAGCCGGCACAGGGGCTTGCCTAAGGAAGGATAATGTTGTTGCGCTACCTTTGCAGTCGTGCCTTCGCTTTTGCTCACGATTTTCTGATGATTCCTCTCGCCTGGCTTGGGGCCTATTGGGTGCGGTTTAACATGGGTCCAGTGCCCGCTACCTTTATCGATCAGGCTATCCAGATCCTGCCCGTGGTCGCCGCGGTTCAAGCCGGGGTGTTTTGGTACTACGGTTTGTACCGGGGTATCTGGCGTTTCGCCTCGATGCCCGATCTCATTTGCATCGCGAAAGCCGTGTTTGTCGGGGTCTCCACCTGTGCGCTCGTTATTTTTGCTTTTGACCGTATGCAGTACGTGCCGCGGTCCGTGTTACCGTTGCACGCCTTGTTTTTGTTCTTCTTGTTAAGTGCTCCGCGTTGTCTTTACCGATGGATAAAAGATAACCGGCTTGCTCCTGAGCAGGGGACCCGCGTGTTGATCGTCGGCAGCGGAGACGCCGCAGAGATGCTGATCCGAGATCTGTTGCACCACCCCGATCGGGCGTATCACCCGGCTGCTTTAGTTGACGACCAGCCTGAAAAAGCCGGCCGGGAGATCCATGGGATCCGAGTCTTAGGGAAGGTGGCGGATATCGCCGCGATAGTCAAAGAGGAAAGCATCGATCTCATCATCATCGCGATCCCGTCCATTAGCGCACGAGATATGCGACGTTTGGTGGCGATGTGCGAGCAGACGCGTGTGCCTTTTCGTACCCTCCCACCGTTGCACGATTTGGTGACGGGTCAAGTGACGGTCAACGAAGTAAGAGAAGTGTCCATCGAAGATCTGTTGGGCAGAGACACGGTGGCCCCTGACCAGGCGCGCTTAAGGGCAGAGGTTGCGGGAAAGATCGTGTTGGTGAGTGGAGGCGGCGGTTCCATTGGTGCGGAGCTCTGTCGTCAAGTGGCTCGCCTAAGCCCCGCCAAGCTGATAATCATCGACCACAGTGAGTTCAACTTGTTCGAGATCGAACGGGAGTTGGGCAGCGATTTTCCAACGATGCCGGTAAAGGGCATTGCGGGTGACGTAGGTGATGAGGCGCTGCTCGATCACCTGATGAAGGTACAACGTCCGGATGTCGTATTCCATGCGGCGGCTTACAAGCATGTGCCAATGTTAGAGTTGCAGCTACGCCAAGCGGTTAAGAACAACATACTCGGCACGCTCGTAATGGCGAGGGCTGCGGTCCGCTTAGGCTGCCAGAGCTTTGTCCTGATTTCTACCGATAAAGCGGTAAACCCCGCGAACGTGTTAGGTGCCACCAAACGGGTTGCCGAGCTGCTCTGCCAGCATATGCAAAAAGGATCGGCCACCCGCCTCATCACGGTACGATTTGGCAACGTACTGGGTTCCGCAGGCAGTGTAGTGCCCCTATTTAAGGAGCAGATCGCGATCGGTGGACCGGTCACGGTCACCGATCCCGAGATCACGCGCTATTTCATGACCATCCCGGAAGCCACGCAGTTGATCATGCAGGCCTGCGCGATGGGCAAAGGGGGCGAGATCTTCGTGTTAGATATGGGGGAGCCGGTCAAGATCAGTTACCTAGCCGAACAGATGATCCGGCTTTCGGGAAAGAGACCGGGCGAGGACATCGCGATCGTGTACACCGGGTTGAGGCCAGGCGAGAAGCGCTATGAAGAGCTTTTCTATGAAAATGAAAGACCCCTGCCCACAGAGCACGAAAAGATTTTTCTGGCCAGGCCCCGCCTCAGCAAGCTTGAACGGATCCCCGTTTACTTAGAGCGATTCAAACGGGGTGTGGATGCGTTTGATGAGGCGAGCTTGCTTGCTTGTCTGCGGGAGCTGGTGCCGGAGTTCATGCGGCAAGAAGCACGTCCACCAGCGACTAACGTGATCCCGATAGAGCGGGGCCGACACTAACCGGGTAGGTGATCCGACCCGAAGTCAGTTGCAGACCGCGGTGGTGTCGCCTTCGCCCTGGGACCCGCCCGAGAGAGCAAAATGGGTTAGGTGGTCAGGTATGTTCGCCGGCAGGGATGTTTGTCCGCTGTTTATGGCTCGGTGTCGCGGCTGAGGGTCACTTGTCCATCCCCTCATTCAGCAGATCCATTGTTCCAACGCCTCACCCACCCGCGCCATCACCCCCGCCCAATCGCCCCGTTTCGTCTGGCGGAACAACCGCAGGCTGGGATACTAGGGCGTGGTCTCGCCCTCCAAACCCCAGCGCCAGGCGTAAGTAAATGAGGTCAACTCGATAAAAAAATCAGCCGTGATGTATAATCGCATACATCATCATCCGGAAAAACCATGCACCGAACCCAGATCTACCTGCAGGATGAACTGTACCAACAGCTAAAGGCGCGCTCGCAATCCTCCGGACTTAGTGTCTCCGAGCTTATCCGGCGCACGCTGGTGAAAGACCTCCAGGCGAGGCCCGCAGAAGACGCCCGTGCGTTTTTCGAGCGGATCACGCCTCTGGAAAGCTTCTCGGACGTAGAGCCGAAACACTACGTGCGGGCCTTGAGAGACAACAGCCGACTCCTTAAGGTGCTGCATGACAGCACCGCCTGAGCGCCTGGTCCTGGATACCGATATCGTGATCCACCTGTTAAAAAAGGAACCCGAGACAGTGGAGCGGTTTTTAAGCCTCCGGGAACAGTCAGTGGTTTACCTGTTGTCCCCAATCGTCGTCGCGGAGGTCTATGCCGGCGCGTTTCCGCGGGAATACCCAAAGATCGAAGGTTTTTTCGGGCTGTGCGAGCGTCTGAGCTTGGATATGGAAACCGCCCGCTTGGCGGGTCAATACGCCTACCGGTACCGCAAGGCAAATCAGGGAGTTTCGCTGGAGGACTATCTGCTCGCCGCCACCGCCAAGAAAAACCGTTGCCCGCTCTGGACCGGTAACCGCAAGCACTATCCGATGGAAGACATTCTATTGTTTTAGCCGTGTCATTGGGCACGGCGCCAGCCCCCTTTGGCCCAGGTAAGCCCAGGGGTGGTTACGGCTCGGGTGAATTCAGTCTCTAAGCTCGCCCGTGTGCGGGCTTCGGATGTTGCCGGGAAGGATGGCTTGGCCATCGGTGGGTCCCCTCTTTTTGGTGCTAATTCCGGAGTGGCGAGCTTAACGTTCGTGCGCCATGATCGCCAAGTATAATTTCACAACGGTGCGGTGATAAATTCACAAGGGGACGGTCGTCGGCGTGGATTGACCGGGTCGCCGACATGGCGGTAAAGTCCAGAAAACGGCCGGGTCCGCTTCCTCATGGCAACCCTTACAGCAACGCCATTCCCGGTGGCGGAGCGATGTCCATGCTATCCTGGAGATCATAGCGACGGCCGAATTCCCGAATAGGGCAGCGGTCTAATTTTGATAAGGCGATCGAACATCGCCGTGATGCGTGGCAAGCGTGCTGACGGCGGAGACCGGGAGGATTACAGCATGGCTCAAGACATATTCATCGTCGCGGCACGCCGCACACCGAATGGTTCCTTCCTGGGTGCGCTCTCGCCGTTATCGGCCGCGGAGCTCGGGGCCCTTGCGATCCAGGCCGTGGTGTCGGAGGCGGGAATCGCGCTAGGCGCAATCGAGGAGGTCTTGATGGGTTGCGTGCTGCCCGCGGGTTTGGGCCAGGCGCCGGCGCGACAAGCGGCTTTGAAAGCGGGGATCCCTCCGTCGGTGCCGTGCACTACGGTGAACAAGATGTGCGGCTCGGGGATGAAGACCGTGATGTTGGCCCATGACCTGATCAAGGCGGGATCGGCTGAGATCGTGCTTGCCGGCGGCATGGAATCCATGAGCAATGCGCCCTACCTCCTCGCGAAAGCGCGAGTCGGCATGCGCATGGGACACCAACAGGTGTTGGATCATATGCTCTACGATGGTTTGCAAGACCCGGAAAGCGGCGAGCCGATGGGTTACTTCGCCGAGCTTTGTGCGGGAAAATACGGCTTCACCCGTGAGCAACAGGACCACTACGCCGCCGAGTCGGTCCGGCGCAGCATCGCGGCGATGGAATCTGCTGCGTTTGGCGCTGAAATCATACCCGTGGAATTGGCCACCAAGGGCAAAACGCTACGCCTGAACGAGGATGAACAGCCGCGTAAATGTGATCCGGCCCGGATCGGACACATGCGCCCCGCTTTTAAGGAAGGCGGGACCGTAACGGCCGCGAATGCATCCAGCATATCGGATGGGGCGGCGGCGCTGCTGCTCATGAGCGCCCAAGCGGTGGCGGAGCATGGGCTCACGCCGATCGCGCGCTTGCTGGGGCACGCCGCACACGCGCGAGCCCCCGCGGAATTTACCGTGGCGCCCATCGATGCCATAAGGCGATTGCAGCAACGGCTAGGGTGGGCCACCGGCGAGGTGGATCTGTATGAAATAAACGAAGCCTTCGCCGTGGTCGCCATGGCGGCCTTGCGCGATCTGGGGTTGGAACACGCCAAGGTCAATGTCAACGGCGGCGCTTGTGCTCTAGGGCATCCCATAGGAGCGAGCGGCGCCCGGATTATCGTGACCCTGGTGCATGCCCTCAAGCAGCGAGGATCGCGGCGCGGCATCGCGGCGCTTTGTATCGGTGGAGGTGAAGCGACGGCCGTAGGGGTCGAGGTGGTCTAAAAGCGGCTCTG
Organism: Gammaproteobacteria bacterium; assembly: GCA_050740915.1. Lineage (GTDB taxonomy): Bacteria > Pseudomonadota > Gammaproteobacteria > JBOHHR01 > JBOHHR01 > JBOHHR01. Next base: position 5,097 of record JBOIEG010001196.1, read on the forward strand.
CCCGATTCAGGCGGTATTTTTCTGATGCCAATTCTGCAAACCAACATCGATGTGCGTTCGGAGCGATTCGCACTCAACGCCCAGCAGATGCGTGAACGGGTGGGTGATCTTAACGCGAAGCTCACCAAGATAGCGCAAGGGGGATCGGAGCAGGCCCGTGTACGCCACCGCGAGCGCGGCAAACTGCTGGCACGCGAGCGCATCCTGTCTTTGATTGATAAGGAAAGCCAATTTCTGGAGCTGTCCGCGCTCGCTGCCTTCGGCCTATACGAGGACGAAGTGCCCTCGGCGGGCGTCGTCACCGGCATCGGCCGGGTCGAGAGACGCGAGGTGATGATCATCGCCAATGATGCCACCGTCAAAGGCGGCACGTATTATCCGCTGACGGCGAAAAAACACCTGCGCGCACAAACCATCGCGGAAGAGAACCGGCTGCCCTGCATCTATCTGGTGGACTCCGGCGGGGCGTATCTCCCGATGCAAGACGAGGTATTTCCAGATCGCGATCACTTTGGACGGATCTTTTACAATCAAGCGCGGATGTCGGCTCAGGGCATTCCGCAGATCGCGGTGGTGATGGGAAACTGCGTAGCGGGGGGGGCCTATGTGCCGGCGATGGCGGAGCAGGCGATTATCGTGAGGGATCAGGGAACGATTTTTCTCGGTGGCCCACAGCTCGTGAAAGCCGCCACCGGTGAGGTGGTCGACGCCGAAACGCTGGGCGGCGCTGAGATGCATTGCCGCATCTCCGGGGTTGCCGATTATTTGGCCGAGGACGATGCCCATGCGCTCGCTACGGTGCGAGATATCGTGGCCCGCCTGCCGGAGGTGCAAACCGCTGCTCCTCCAGGAGGCGCAGAGCCGAAGTACGCGGCCGAGGAGATCTATGGGCTGATTCCCCCCGATCCGCGCCAGCAATACGACGTGCGCGAAGTGCTCGCGCGCATCGTGGATGGTTCCGATGTACACGAATTCAAGCCGCTTTACGGCAAGACTTTGGTCTGCAGCTTTGCCCGCATTCAAGGGCATGCACTGGGAATAGTGGCAAACAACGGGATCCTGTTCTCCGAATCTGCGCTTAAAGGGGCGCATTTTGTCCAGATCTGTTGCCGGCGTGGGCTCCCTTTGCTGTTCTTGCAAAATATCACTGGGTTTATGGTGGGTGCGCGCTACGAGGCGGGCGGGATCGCCAAAGACGGGGCTAAGATGGTAAACGCGGTGGCTTGCGCCGAAGTGCCCAAGCTCACGGTTATTATCGGCGGTTCCTTCGGCGCCGGAAATTATGCCATGTGTGGCCGGGCTTATGGCCCCAGGTTGCTGTGGATGTGGCCCAACGCGCGCATCGCCGTGATGGGGGGTGAAGTGGCCGCCTCGGTGCTGTCCGAGGTCAAGCGGGAGGCTTTAGGTGCTCGTGGAGAGGCGATAGAAGACGACGCAACGCAGGCATTGAAGGCACGGATCCGCGCTCAATACGAGACCCAAAGCCATCCCTATTATTCTTCCGCCCGGCTCTGGGATGATGGCGTCATCGACCCCGCTAAGACCCGCGAAGTCTTGGGAAGAGCCTTATCCGTGGTGTCGAGCGCGCCGCAGCGCGCAACGCAATACGGCGTCTTCCGGATGTAGACGATGGCGCAAGCCCAACCGCTGTTGGTGGAAAGGGGCGCGCGCGGCGTTTGTACGCTGACCCTCAATCGCCCCGAGAGGCGCAATGCCTTGGACGGCTTGCTCACGCGGCGTTTGATCGAGGAGCTTCGGGCGCTGCAAAAAGATCGCGCGGCGCGGGTGCTGATCTTGACCGGGGCCGGACCCGTTTTCTGCGGCGGCGCCGATCTCGAATGGATGGGCGCAGGCCCCCACGCACACGGGATCCGGGGCGCGGCGCTGTTACTCGCGGAGCTGATGCACAGCCTCGCGTGTCTCGACAAGCCGACGATCGCGAGAGTCAATGGCAGTGCCTACGGTGGGGGCGTCGGTCTTATCGCCTGCTGTGATATCGCCGTAGCCCAGGCGAGCGCGAGCTTCGTCTTTTCCGAAGCGCGACTGGGGATCGCGCCGGTGGTCATCGCCCCCTACGTGGTTCAGGCCATAGGCCCGAGGCAAGCTCAGCGTTATTTTCTGAGTAGCGAGCCGATCAGCAGTGCCGAGGCTGAGCGCATCGGTTTGGTGCATCGGGTTGTGGAAGAGACGCAGCTGGACGAAACTGTCGCACAACAAGCCGCTTATGTATTGCGAGGGGGGCCGAGTGCGCTTAGGCAGTGCAAAACCTTGGCAGGGCAAGGGCTATGGCCAAACGAGCAGCAGCGCCTGGACGCAGCGGCTCGCTTGGCGAAGCTGTGGCAGGGGCCAGAGGCACGCGAGGGGATAGCGGCGTTCCTTGAAAAACGCAAGCCCCAGTGGCCGGCTTGAGAGCTTGTGAAAAAATCTGCTGCGCTTGGGATCTCGCGCTCCGGCGGTGCTCGGGATCCTCATGTATTTCACTATACACTCCGGTTGCTCGTCTCATCCTTGAGACTCGCCCCTGCGGGGCTTGCGCGCCGTTTCGTTCCCGACGAAACGGTCCTGCGCTCCGGCGGAACGCGACCTTTCTTCGCTCGCGACAATTTTTTCACAAGCTCTGAGAGGTGCGTGCGTGGGCATTCCACAGGCGGTTACGGTAGTCGAGGTCTCAGCGCGCGATGGCTTACAAAGTGAGGCGCGGGTCCTCGATACCGCCACCAAGGTGGAGCTCATCCGGCGTTTGTCGGAAGCCGGGCTTCGGGTGATCGAAGCGACGAGCTTTGTTCGTCCGGAAGCAGTCCCACAGCTTGCTGATGCCACCGAGGTGCTCCTGGGCATCGTCCGCAAGCCGGGGACTCTATACCCGGTGTTGGTGCCCAACGTGCAGGGTTTGGAGCGCGCGCTGGCGGCGGGTGCGAACGCGATCTGCGTATTTGCCGCTACCACCGATGCCTTCAGTCAGCGCAATATCCGCTGCGGGGTGGAGGAGTCGCTTGAACGATTTCAAGCGGTGGTGGGCAGGGCTCGAGCGGCGGGCGCCGGGGTAAGGGGCTACCTCTCGTGCTGCTTCGGTTGTCCCTATGAAGGCCCGGTACCCGAGGCGCGAGTCTCCCAGCTTGCCCAGCGTCTGTTTGAGCTTGGCTGCGAGGAGATCGCGCTGGCAGATACCATCGGCGTGGCAACGCCCCTTACAGCGCAGCAGACGCTGAGCGCCGTCGCCGAAGCCGTCCCGATGGAGCGCTTAGCCGTGCATTTTCACGATACCCGCGGTCAAGCCCTGGCCAATATCTTGGCGTGCTTACAGATCGGGATCAGCCGTGTGGATGCGGCGGTAGCGGGGCTGGGGGGATGTCCCTATGCGCCGGGGGCGAGCGGCAACGTAGCGACCGAGGACCTGGTTTACATGCTACACGGCATGGGTGTTGAGACAGGCGTTGACCTCGAAAAGCTGAGCGCCACGGGCCGATTCATCTGCGCCCAGCTTAATCGCCCCAATCAGAGTCGGCTGGCGGCCGCTATGGGTACCGTGGGGGAATGAAGCGATGGAGCTAGCCTCGGCGAAAGCCGTGGTAAGCGGTGGTGCCTCCGGATTGGGGCTCGCGGTGTGCCAGGCTCTGTGCCAGGCTGGGGCGCGGGTGGCGGTGCTAGACATCGCCCGCGAGGGAGCGGCGAGAGTCAGCACAGCACTTGGGCCGGAAGCGCTTTACTTGGAATGCGATGTGCGCCATGAAGAGCGGGTTGCAAGGATCGTGCGAGAGGCTGAGGATCGCCTCGGTGGGATCACGCTCGCGGTCAACTGCGCTGGAGTATTCCAGAGACAACGGGTGGTCGGGCGCGACGCGGTGCTGAGCGGCGCGCAGTTCTCGCATGTGCTGGAGGTCAACCTTTTCGGCACGTTCTTGATTTGCCGCGAGGTGGCCAATCGGATGCAGCACAACGATCCGGATGTTGGGGGTGAGCGGGGCGTGATCGTCAATACCTCTTCCATCGTCGCTGATGACGGGCAAGCGGGGCTCGCTGCCTACGCCGCGGCCAAGGGGGGCGTCGCCAGCCTTACGCTGCCGCTGGCGCGGGAGTTTTCGGCCTTTGGCGTGCGGGTGGTCACGATCGCACCGGGGCTTTTCGATACGCCCATGCTGCACGGGCTATCGGAGCAGGCGAAGACAGATCTCCCGGCGCAGGTGCCGTTTCCGAAGCGCTTAGGACATCCCGAGGAATTCGCCGCCCTGGTGTGCCACATTTATCAAAACCCGATGTTGAATGGGGCGGTCATACGCTTGGACGGCGGCTTGCGCCTACCGGGCGCTTGAAGTATGGGAGCAGAGAACTCCATTTGGTCTCCGTCCGCCGCGCGCGTAGCGCAAGCGAATATGACGCGCTTCATGCGCCTGGTCGAGGCCGAGGGGGCGCCGGAGGTGAAGGACTACGCCGCACTTTATCGCTGGTCGATCACCCAGCCCGGGGCTTTCTGGGGCGCTGTCTGGAAATTCTGTGACCTTCGCTCCTCCGCGCCCTGGAACGTGGTATTGGAAAACGGAGACCAGATGCCGGGAGCGCGTTGGTTTCCCGGTGCCCGGTTTAATTTTGCCGAGAACCTGCTTTCCCGCCGCGACGACAAGGCGGCTCTGGTTTTTCGGGGAGAGGACGGAAGCCGGCGCGCCATCACCTATAGCGCCCTTGCCCAGCAAGTCGGGGCATTCTCCGGTGCACTGCGTGAGGCTGGGGTGGACGCAGGTGATCGCATTGCCGCTTGTCTGCCCAACATCCCCGAGACGGTGGTGGGGATGCTGGCAGCAAGCAGTTTAGGCGCTATCTGGTCGTCCTGCTCGCCCGACTTTGGGGTCAAGGGCGTGCTGGATCGCTTTGGACAGATCCGGCCCAAAGTGGTGTTGATCAGCGACGGTTATTTTTACAACGGAAAATGGATCGCGATCGGCGACAAGATGCGCGAGGTTCTTTCGCAATTACCCGAGGTCGAGATCGTCGTTCAGGCCCCTTACGGCGGGGGGCAGGGAGAAGGGGCCTCTGGGCTCGGTATCCCCTATGCCGAGTTCTTGCGGCGGAGTCGAGGGGAGGGATTGAGCTTTAGCCAACTTTCCTTCGATCATCCCCTCTATATCCTGTACTCCTCCGGCACAACGGGCCCGCCTAAGTGTATCGTGCATGGTGCAGGCGGGACCCTCATTCAGCACCTAAAGGAGCTCGTGCTGCATACGGATCTGAAACCCGGCGACACGATTTTTTATTTCACCACCTGCGGCTGGATGATGTGGAACTGGCTGGTGTCCAGCCTCGCGGTGGGCGCGACCGTGGTTTTGTATGACGGCTCGCCGATGCATCCCGAGCCCGAGGTCTTGTTTGAGCTGGTGGAGCAAGAGGGTATTACCGTCTTCGGTGCGAGCGCGGGATACCTCGCCGGGCTCGAAAAGGCGGGGGTGCGGCCGAGCGAAACGCATGATGTCCAGAGTCTCCGCACGATACTCTCCACCGGATCGCCGCTTGCTCCGGCCTCTTTCGATTATGTCTATGAGCACGTGAAGAGTGATGTGCAGCTCTCTTCCATTTCCGGCGGTACGGACATTGTGTCTTGTTTTGCCCTAGGCAATCCCGTCCTACCCGTATACCGCGGCGAGTTGCAGTGCCGCGGCTTAGGCATGAAGGTGGAGATCTACGACGAAGGCGGTCAGCCGGTTTGGGAGCAGCAGGGGGAATTAGTGTGCACCGCACCCTTCCCGTCCATGCCCTTGGGTTTCTGGAATGACCCGAGCGGGGAGCGCTATCGCGAGGCCTATTTCGCCCGTTTCCCGGGTGTGTGGAGGCATGGAGATTATGCGGAGCTAAGCTCTCACGGCGGGTTGATCATTCACGGCCGCTCCGATACGGTATTGAATCCGGGCGGGGTGCGCATCGGCACCGCCGAGATCTACCGCCAGGTGGAGGGCCTGCCGGAAGTGCTGGAAAGCCTCGCCATCGCCCAGGACTGGGATAACGATCAGCGCATCCTCTTGTTCGTAAAGTTGAGAGAAGGAACCCAGCTCGATGAGGCGCTGATCGACCGCATCAAGAAAACGATCCGCGAGAACGTCTCCCCACGCCATGTCCCGGCCAAGGTGATCGCGATCGCAGATCTCCCGCGCACCATGAGCGGTAAGCTCGCGGAGCTCGCCGTGCGCGAGGTGATCCATGGCCGCGCAGTTAAAAACCGCGACGCCCTTGCTAATCCCGAGGCCTTGGATCGGTTTCGCGATCTTCCCGAGCTGCGATCGGTTTAAAAAAGGGTAGGTCTGCGCTTATCGATACGTGAGGGAACGAACGGGACTTGGCACGCGGAAACCGCCCCGGCGCAATTCAGCTACTGCACGGAATTTGGCCTAATGAGACAGACCCGCTAATATTGATATACATTGTTTATACATCCTATCGCAGAGGTTATAGGTCATTATGAGTATTCAATTGGCGAAATGGGGCAACGCCCTAGGCGTTCGCATTCCTGCATTCGTGGCAAAAAAGGCCCACCTAAAACCCGGTGATCGGGTCGATTTCGAGCTACTTGATTCAGGCGAAATCATGTTGAAACCGGTGCGCAAACAACGGCTCACCTTGGAAGAGCGGGTGGCGGAAATAACCGATGATAACCGCCACGATGAAACCGACTGGGGCGATGTGCAAGGGCAGGAAACGTGGTAAAAGCGGACTATTGCCCTGAGCGGGGCGATCTGATCTGGCTGCATTTCAGCCCGCAGGCGGGCAGGGAACAAGCGGGCCGCCGTCCGGCTTTGGTCCTGACCAAACGCAGCTACAACCAAAAGGCCCGCCTGGCATTGGTCTGCCCAGTTACCAGCAAAATCAAAGGCTATCCCTTCGAGGTGGTATTGCCAGAAGGCTTGGCGGCTTCGGGCGCGGTCTTGGTCTTGTCCGACCATGTGCGCAGCGTGGATTGGGAAAGCCGCCGTGCGGCATTTATCGATAGAGCGCCCGAGGATTTGGTGGCAGAGGTGCTTGATGGAATCGGTTTATTGCTGGAGTGAGTATGAACTTACTCCGTGCCGCCGGTTTCGAGGCGGTTGTGTTGATCGATGCCGATTACGATGTCCGGGCAGTGCGCGACGAGAACCGCAGGGCGGGTTAGGCGCGCACTGAGAACCTTTCCGGTTGGCACTGAACCGGACGCGCGCCGTAACCCGCCATTGCGCGTCTGCCAGAATCGCAGGATCCAATCGGTGGGTTACGACGCGCGCCAACGCGAGGGAAACCGGTTGTCTTCGCGGGGATGCGCGTCTAACCCACCCGACGGAACCTCGAAAAATTCCCTCCGTGGAATTCAAGCGGAGCTTGAGGCAGCAAGACGCGGCATCTCCGGCATCCAGAACACAGGGACCTGACGCCGCCCTCGCCATCCCTGGCACTGGATTCTCGCCAATCCATGGCGACAATGACGGCAAAAGGAAGCCCGCGTAGGCCGGAACCGTCTTTTCGGGTTCCGACGCATGGGCGACAGGTGAAACCTTTCGATGATTCGGATGGCTTTGTGCGATCCAGCAACGTCGCGGGCTGTTTGGGCTTGGTTTTGTCGGAACCCGCCGAAGCCGGTTCCGACCTACCATGGTTGCTTGATCAAAATGGCCGCTCCTCCCGCTACCCCCTGCGACAATTTGCCGCATCGTCACCTTCCTGACTCTGCGCTAAGATTCGCGGCACAAGGAATAAGACCGGATCGTCGTTCCATGCGGATGGACCGGTCGCCGTACTATGGCCACGAGCAAACCTTCTTTTCTGGGATCACTCTTTCGCCGCCATGCCGGTGAGCTGCGCTCGTTCGCGCAACGGCGCGTGGGATCGCAGGAGGCCGAGGACGTGGTCCAGGAGGCATTCCTGCGACTCTTGCAACACACCGATGTGAGCCGAGTCGCCAACCCACGCGCCTACCTCTATCGTGTGGCTGCCGCAGAGGCGAGCGATCACGGTGTGCGCTTGCAGGCCCATGCGAACCGATCGGAGCCCGCCCTCGATCCCGACCTGCTGTGTTCGTCGGAGCCAAGTCCCGAGAGCGCCGCCGAGTCGGCTGCCGAGTTAGGGCGCTGCCTCGCGGCGCTGGATGAGCTGCCCGCACCGAATCGTCACGTCTTTCTATTGCACCGCCTCGATGGCCTGACCCACGCCGACATCGCGAAGGCATTGAGGATCCCCAAGCGCAGCGTCGAGCGCTACGCGGCCAAGGCCCTGGCGCATTGTTTGGAGCGTACCGGCCGCGATCGCGATTGAGAGCTTGTGAAAAAATCGTCGCGAGCGAAGGGAGGTCGGTGGAGGCTGGAGGGCTGGAGACTGGAGACTGGAGACTGGACTCCTCAAGCCTCAAGCCTCCCGTGGCGGTCCAAGCCGTCTCAAGCGGTCTTATACTGTACCGGGTTCGAAGCCACGCCCGTGACCATGACCGCCCCGAACGTCGACCACAGCATCGAAGCCCAAGCCGCCCAGTGGGTGACGCGTTACCATTCTGGCGAGTGGACGAGCGACGACCAACTCGCGCTCCTCGTGTGGTTGAGTCGAGACGCCGCACATCCTAGTGCCTACGAACGAGCGCAAGGACTTTGGAACCGCCTCGGCGGGGCTTCGACCCATGGCCGAGCGGCAGCTCGCCGAAGCGCGCGCCTACCTTGCCAAAGCGCGTGCGCGCCACCGCCTGCGCGTGGTCATCCCCGCGCTCGCAGTCGCCGCCACCTTGGTGCTCGGCGTCCTCTTCGGGCCATCGTGGTGGCCTAGCCTCTGGGTGGAGACCTACCGTACCGCAGTGGGCGAGCGCAAGACCGTGGCCCTGCGAGACGGTTCCGGCATCGAGCTCAACACCGATACCGAGCTGACGGTTCGTCTTTCCGAGCGCGCGCGGAAGGTAGCGCTCACCCGCGGTGAAGCGCTATTCACGGTGGTCCACGACCAGCGGAAGCCCTTCGAGGTCTTCGCGCACCGGGGATGCATCCGCGACACCGGCACGGTCTTCGACGTACGTGCGGAGGCCGAACGCGTCTCGGTGTTCGTGATCGAGGGGGCCGTGAGCGTCACGGCCGAGGGAAGCCGCGGCGCCCGCGCGCTCCAGTCCGGAGAGCGCCTCGCCTACAACACGGCCGGAGATGTCACGGCGACGGAGCGGCTGGATGTCGGCGCGGCTTCCGCTTGGCGCGAGGGCCGCCTGGTCTTCAAGGGTCGACCCTTAGCCGAGGTCATCGCCGAGCTCGGCCGCTATCATCGCGCCACGGTGATGGTCATTACCCCGCGCCTCAAAGCGATCCCGGTCAGCGGCGTCTTTCCCACCGGTGATCTGAAGCTGGCGCTCGCCACCATCGCCGCCGCGCTTCCCGTCACGCTCACCGAGGTCAATTCCCAACTGTGCCTGCTCGATCAGGTCGAGGCGCGGCGCTCGCGTTGAGAGCTTGAGGCTTGAGGCTTGAGACCTGAGGCTTGAGACCTGAGAGTTTGTGAAAAAAACCGTCGCGAGCGAAGGGAGGTCGCGTTCCGCCGGAGCGCAGGAACCGCAGTGTATATTGAAATACATGAGGATTCCGAGCACCGAGCGCACGCGAGATCCCGAGCGCAGTAGGTTTTTTCACAAACTCTGAGACCTGAGACTGGACTCCTCCAGCCTCCAGCCTCCAGCCTCCAGTCTCCAGTGGCGGTCCTTGGCGTGCAAACCGGTCTTAACCCTATGAGTGATTAACGCACCCTGGGGAGGACACGCTAATGAAACCGTTCAATCGACTTGTCGCCATTGTCTGCTTCGCCGTCATCGCGACCGCTGCGCCGGGCGAAGAGGCGGCCATCCATCTCAACATCCCGCCACAACCCGCGGCCGCGGCACTCGACGCGCTCGCTGCACAATCGGGACTGCAACCGTTCTACACCGATGCGAGCGTGCAAGGGCTCAACAGCCCCGGCGTCATGGGGCGCTACACCCTGCATGAGGCGGTCGAGAAGCTCTTGGCGGGCACCGGGCTCAGCTATCAATTCACCGGTGCCAAGTCGGTGGCCATAAAAAAGCCGGAGCGGGTGGCGGAGAATGATGCGGCCGACAATGCACCGAAGAAGCCCGAGGCGCCGCCGGCCAAGCCCGAAGAAGAGGTCGAACTGCCCGAGATAACCGTCACCGCCTCGCCTCTCGACGCCACCAGCTACAACGTCTTCAACGCCACCACCGCCACCAAGACCGACACGCCGATCATGGAGACGCCGTTCTCCATTCAAGTTGTGTCGCAGCAGGTGTTGAAGGATCAGCAGACGTTCCGGCTCGAACAGGCGCTCAGGAACGTCAGCGGCGTCTACACACAACCGATGGGCATCTGGACCGGTGCCGGCGAGACTTTTCTCCTGCGCGGATTCGGCAGCGAAAATAGCCTCCTCCGCAGAATTTGTGGGTACTGATCTGAGGCGTATTTATGCATCTGATTCATTACTTGGAATAAAGTTACGTTCTATAGGTCCGAAATTTTGGGTATCAAAAAATCTGTTGGGCTGTGG
>JBOIEG010001197.1:0-1174 GCA_050740915.1 Gammaproteobacteria bacterium
CCCATGTCTCCAGCGGCGTGCGTTCAGCCGGCTGCAACTTGATCGCCACGCGGGTGTTCGGCATGAGCGAGACCATAGCAATCACTGGAAAGTCTGTAAAGTTATTTAAGGGACACTACACTAGCTAAACAACACTGTGCCTCTTGACCCAAAAGGGCGTTTATTTTCCTTGTGCCCTTGTGCTTGTGGTGATGGTGTTGGTGGTTGTATCGATCTGACCTGGCCATGGACTTCTGTCGCTATGCGCAAAAGCTCGCCCTTGTCGATTCCCGCCGAGACTGCGTAACCGTACTTCCAGTCGTGCCAGTAGTAGACGTTCACCGGGCCCTGTTGGGCGAATCGGTATGCCGTGTCTCTTTTGCTTTGCGTGAGCTCCGCTGCGACGTAGAGTGTGACCCGCTGGCCGGTACCATCGTGATACATGAACTGTGCGACCGGGCCGCTCGTCCCCGGCAGCAGGCGCCCGCCGATAAGCTCGTAGCCGAGCCCACCAGGCTTCGGCGGCTTGAGCGGCGTGCCGAGCCGGTTGGAAAGCCAAACGACGAGTTGGTCTTTCTGATCAGCGCCGATCTCTACCGGACGACGGACATCGGGGCTGTATACTACGTGTGCGATCGCGGCTTGGCGCGGAAGACTTGCGATCTGCGCAGATGGAGCCCGAATCGCGCTCGGCGCTTCCACCACGACCGGCGCCGACTGCATTTCGCCGCGCGATACCCAGCCGACGCTGCCACTCACGAGCGCCCACGCAGCGATGACCGCGTAGCGATGCAGTCGATGCGCACGATAGCGATGCGCACGATAGGGGTTAGACCCAGGGTTAGACCCCATCATTCCCCCTGTTAGCACAACAGTAAGCGCAGCCTGGACGGCCAAGGCCCATTGCATTGCGCGCGGGGTGCCTTGCAACCAGACCCAGGAGCGCCACTGTCTCCGTCCGCGCGGATGTTGCACTTGAGCTTCTGTCACCTCGATCTGGGTCAGCAGTCGATCAAGGCGTTCGGGAGACGGCGACCACATCTTTTGCTCTGCGCGTATCGCGGCCGTGATCTCAGAGGTTGTGAATTTTTCGATATTCGCGGCGATAAGCCGCCGAGAGGGGATACCGGCGCCGGTGAGACAAGCGCGGGTGGAATGTCGCCTAGCCCTCGCAAAACCCGCCAATTCGCCCCAA
>JBOIEG010001198.1:0-1590 GCA_050740915.1 Gammaproteobacteria bacterium
ACATCATCAAGAAGATCGAGCGGGCGCGGGTCAAGATGGAGCAGATCAAGCCCAGATCCACCCTGCCCCGAGGGAAAAAAGAAGGCGGCTTAACTGTAAAGTTATTTAAGGGACACTACACTAGGTCTTTGCCGCTGAGGTGAGGACTTACGGCGATGGTTGCACAGAGGCTACTGATGAAGAAAAGGTTACGTGAAAGCTTAAAGGCTCAAGTACGAGGCCAAGCTTCCCCACCGGGCGATTGCGCGGTGGGGGGACTCTCTGTCTCTGCACAGAGGGCCCTGGAGGCGGAGCTCACCTGTACGCTATCCGAGGTTGCTCGATGATGCGGCCTTAGAGGCGAGGCTCTTGCGCCGAACGGCGCCATTTCACGCCTGATCCCTTGCCTAACCTGAGGCTTTTTGCCTCTTTTCCTTTGTGTTTTTGAGAGAGCTATTCGCTCTCGAGGCCGAAGCCTATTCAGAGTTGTAGCATACTCCCTACTGTTTTTTTGTCAAGTGTTTTATTGTTGTTTAAGAAAAATGGGCTGACGAAGTCCCCCTGCCTGCGCCTAACACTTCACTGCGTCGTGCTAGGCGTTGGAGTGGTTGAGGTGGTAGGGGGAGTAGAGCCTTGGGACTGCGTACAAGCATCCGCTGGACAGCGGCCGTGGCTCCCTCCTCACCATCGAGACAGGACCTGCCACGGGAATAGCCGTACTGCGGATCAGACAGCACGCGACAGCAGGCCGGCAAAAAAGAACTCTCTTCATTAATAGTCACAACGTCCTTTGCCCCTGAGAGCTCGTCTATGCATACACCAGATCATATTTGGCGCTTGCCGGCGTTGAGCACAGTGAAAACCCCACAACGCACAATGACAACCATAGTCTCATTTTCCCTCCTTACAATTGCTTACTGGTAAGTGTGTCGCAACTTACCGAGCCACGGAGAATTTCAACTAAGAATGGCACACCTTCGGTATCACGAATTACGACTTATTTGTTTCTCATTTCAACCATTTGTCATTAACGTTATCAAAGAGCGGCTTATCTATACTCTCCAAGTCTTCCAAAAACTCTCGGTCACAGCAGACTCTAAACTGCTCCTCCGTGAGCGCACGCATAATTTGGCCGATCACGCTTCTACCACGTTCAGCGATGACTGTGGTGTCCGCGTTCCTGGTGAACCTATCGACTGTTCGGATGAGCTTGTGTATCAAGTGGAGCTCGTTAACTTTAAGTCGGAATTCTCCCGAAAAATTATAAGATTTTTAAAAGCCTTGTTTCTTCGCAGTACCAAACCTGTCAATTGTCAATCGCGATCAACGAGTAACAATCGATAGGCGCCAGGTACACACATCCCTCTACAAGCCCCAAATTTGCTCTAGGACGCGCGTTTGTCGACTGAACAAGGAAAGCGGTCTATTTGTGCACGATTCGTTGAATCCTGAACGCCCCATTGCTTAAGGGACCGGAATAAAAACCGCCTCCTCCGCAGAATTTGTGGGTACTGATCTGAGGCGTATTTATGCATCTGATTCATTACTTGGAATAAAGTTACGTTCTATAGGTCCGAAATTTTGGGTATCAAAAAATCTGTTGGGCTGTGG
>JBOIEG010001199.1:0-2855 GCA_050740915.1 Gammaproteobacteria bacterium
GTCGATTGCCTTGATGACCACCCGAACCTCGATTTTGGCGCTCAACACGCACGTTATGGCTTTGGTGTTCAACCTAAGTCCGACAGGCTCCTAGGGGCGTTTGAAAGTTATCGAGTAAGGGTAGCAGTCAAGGCACATTCGAAATAATCAGAGCGATAGGAACGATATAATGCCAAGCACAGAAGACACTAAACCGACCTCGCCACCTGCGGTGGCATCTTCGCCGAGTGAAGCACCTCCCTCTTCGATGCCTGCCGCGGACGGCGAAAGCGCTGCATCGCCCGGTGCCGAAGGCGGCGCTCCGTCAGCCGGTGCTGACCCCACCGCCTCCGACGCGGAAGGGCAATTCGAGCCCGCGGCACCAGCCACCGCTCCTCAGACGCGCGCAGAGACGAAGGGCGTCGCTGACGTCGTGTTCCTGATTGACGTGAGCGGCAGCATGTCGCCGATCATCGATGCGCTGCGCAAGAACATCGAGGCTTTCGTGGACTCGCTGAGCTCGGGCGACGCGAACAACGCGGCTCCCGTGCGAGACTGGCGCGGAAAGGTGGTTGGTTATCGCGACATTGAGGCCGCCGAGTCGGAAGGCCTGGAGTGGCTGGAGGATCATCCCTTCGTCCGCGACGCTGTCGCTCTCAAGGCGCAGCTCGCGGCACTTCGCGCGCAGGGCGGTGTGGCGACGAGCCCGAATCCCTTCTCGACGCGCTTTACAAGGTCGCGACGATGGAAGCGTCGCCCAAGGGTGCACAGTCCGAGGATACCAACAGGTGGAGGTACCGGAGCAAAGCAGCGCGTGTCGTAGCGGTCTTCACCGATGCGGCATTTAAGGAGACGATGAGCATTCAGGAGGCAAAGGGCGGAGCGCTGCAGGACGTGGCCAACGTCGTCATGGCCAACCGCATCATCCTCAGCCTTTTCGCCCCGAACTTCGAGGGGTACGACAGGCTCAGTCAAATAGACAAGAGCGAGTGGGAAGTGGTGGAGTACGAGGGGCTCAATCCACAGGAAGCCCTGCAGAAGTTCACGGCTGATCCGGCGAACTTCCGCACCACTCTCAAGCAGCTTGCCGCCAGCGTGTCGCGGTCTGCAGAAACAGTAGCGCTCTGAGACTGCGAGGCCACCGAAGCGCGCAATGGCGAAGAAACTGAGGGTCGGCGGAGACACCATACGCGGATATCGCGTCACGAAGGTCTTCGGCCCGGGAATGATGGCTATCTCTTACGGCGCCGAGGCGCCGAGCGGGGAGAAGATCTTTCTCAAGCAGTACAAGTCGCCCTCGCCGGCGGTCGTCTGGTATGGACAGTTCGTCGATTACCAGCAAGAGCTCTCGAGCAGGGTCCGCAACGGAAAGGCTGCGCACTATGCGGTTCGTCTGGTGGATACGTTCGAGGAGCGTTGGGGCGGCCCCACATACTTCGGGGCTTACGAGTTCGTCGAGAATGGCCGCGACCTGGAGCACATGCTGGAAGAAGAGCGCGAGACACACCGGCGTACTAAGGTGGCGCCGACTCGGGACGCCGCCGTGTGGGCGAGGCACGTCACCTGGGCGAAAGTCTTCATGGCCGGAATCGCCGCTCTTCACGAGTCGAAGATCGTTCACGCGGATCTCAAGCCCGCGAACGCTTATCTGATAAAAGATCCTTCGCTCGGATCGGGATATCAGCTCAAGCTCATTGACATGGATTTTTCGGTGCTTGCCGACCGGAGAGCCCCATGGCATGGACACCAGGGCTACGGTCGGAACTAACAACTACAGATCGCCCGAGCACATGACGCGCGGAGCCGTTCCGATTCTCGAGTCGGACGTCTTCACGTGCGGTCTCATCCTCTACGAACTCCTCGTCGGAGTGCATCCATACTGGCAGGAGGACCAGGCCGAGTATGCGAAGCGTGCACGCGCGCATGACATCAAGCCGCCCGCGTTGCTTGGAACGATGCCGGCCCCTGCGAGCAATGCCGAAGTGAGCGCGATTCTCCACCGCTGCCTTTCCCCTGATTCAAAAACGAGACCGACAGCGCCGGCAATTCGAGCGGCGCTCAGCGGCCGGGGCCCGAAGACCGCTACGGCGGCGGGGTCGACAGGTAAACGTTTGCGCGTTCCGGTCGGAGCGGTTGCAGCTGCTCACTCTGGCACGAAGACAAAGCCGGCGCCGGCGGCCGGATCAACGCTCAAGTCGGACAGAATTCAGCTTGTCGCTCCCGGTGGCGAGTCGTTGCGGATAGGCGTGTGGACCGAGATTGGCAATGCCGTGCTTCGCCGGTTCGGGGCTGACGCTGAATTCTGGGACGCCAAGCAGTGCACGGTCGAGCGGCGCTCAGATGGACAATGGATCGTCACGCCAGCGCCTGGAACCGTGAACGAAACGCTCATCAACGGAGCTCCACTCACTACGCCTCGAGCCTTGAGCGACGGCGACGTGCTCGCGGCCGGACGCAGCGCAAAGGGAATCAGCAAGCTTCCCCTTACGGCCCATGTCGCCTGAGGAAGAAGCCGGCGAATCTTCTGCGCCGGCGGATGAAGCGCAGCCAGACGCACCGTCAGACGAATGCCAGCCGGAGACCGGTACGGACTCTGAGCAAGTCGAGATCGAGCAGCAGGACCTTGCGGCAGTAGAAGAGCTCACGCCTCCTCCGCCGATTCCACCAGTCGTCGACGTCCACGACCTCGATTGGGATCGCATCGGCGCATCACTCGAACCCGCTGCCCTGCGCGCGCACATTCGGGAAACGGTCGTGTCCTTTCGGCAGGTCTGTGGAGGCGCCGTCAGATCCTCCTTGGCCGAGATTCCAGTGCGCCTATCGAGGCGCAGAATCCGAGCCAGGACTGTGCGCGAGAGGACAGCTATCTGGCCTGC
>JBOIEG010001200.1:0-1795 GCA_050740915.1 Gammaproteobacteria bacterium
CCACAGCCCAACAGATTTTTTGATACCCAAAATTTCGGACCTATAGAACGTAACTTTATTCCAAGTAATGAATCAGATGCATAAATACGCCTCAGATCAGTACCCACAAATTCTGCGGAGGAGGCCATTTTCTTAACGTAGATAGGAGTAGCACACATGAAACTGAAGCACTTGTTTATTCCACTTACCGGTCTCGCGCTTATTTCGCTCGCCAGCCCGAGCAACGCCGCCGGCTGGGACTATAAGGTATTCCCGGGCGCTGCATGCCAGCCCCAAGATCGTGCGTTCGGTGGCGACTTGCGAACGTTGGAGTATGGTGATATTACCAACTACAACACTTCTTCCCGAGTCGTGATCTGTCCCATCGTCCGCGATGCCATATTCTCAACCTAGTTAGATCCCGGCGTTAGAGTACGAAGCGTCAACGACCAAACAATCACCTGCAGTTTTAACATGATGAACGTAGGTGCCGAGGTCGTACAGACCGAAACTAGGAGCACCAATTCGGGTCTTCCCACACCACTATACTTTGGTCCATTTTCAGCGACGCCGATTGGAGACGAGGGCAGCTACGTCATCAGTTGCACGCTACCGCCAGGTGCTCAGGTGGATTAACTATGGATCAGGCAAATACTTCGACAACGACGCTCACCGCACCGACTACGGCAATTAACCCATTGGAGCAGCGCCATGACATCTTCCAGCACACTTCGACGGATACTCGGGACCATCACGGCGGTGGGTACGCTAATCGCCGGGGTAATGTACGCAACGGCCCCAACCGACAATGGTGAACCGCTCCGCGCGGAAGCCGGATCCAGAAAAACGTCGGTTGAGCAAGTGACGACTTCGGAGTCGTATCAAGGGGGCGAGGAAGACGCTCGTGGCAACGACGCCAGTGACATAGAGGCTCTGAGGAGGGAGGTCGCCCTCCTCAGAGCGGATTTGGGCGCTGTGCAGCGGCGCTTAAACCAGCTGGCACGGCGTGCGGTTGAGGCGGAGCAGCAGGAAGTCGCTCACGGCTCGGCGGTCCCGGACGGAATGCCGGCCCTCGATCCTCGCGCGAGCCTAGCCGCTGTTGCGGCCGAGAGGCAGAGGCTCGAGGCAGAGAGTGAGCAACGCATCCTCGCCCAAAGCGAGGCGAACGAGGCTGCGTTACAGAAGGAGACCGAGGATCCCACCTGGTCGGGCGAGGCGCGTGATTTGATAAACGGTGCCGTCGTCGCAGAGGAGCTAGGCGCGACGTCGGTACAAGACGTCGAGTGTCGTGCCACGCTTTGCCGTGTAGAAGTCACGCACAAAGACCGACAAGCCCGAGCCGCATTTAGGAGCCAATTCATCCAGGCGGTCGCGCAGCTTTTGCCGCGAGCGATGATGCAGCCGGTGGAGAATGAGGACGGGTCGACTAGCTCGGTACTCTATCTGGCGCGAGACGGTCACGACTTCCCCCAACCCGAGGCGACGAACTGAAATCCCAGATCATTTGGCGCGCCCGGATCGTCTTGCTTCCCAAAAGAACTGGAGCTGTCCCCTGGATCGAGAGAGTGCCCGCCGGGATCAGGGAACTGCTTCGACAGGAGTAGTTCGGCCTTGCAGGCGATTCCACCGCAGTGGGGCACGAATCTACCCAATCTCATTCAAACTCTGCTAGATTATAAGTAGCCGTAGGGTGCGCTGTGCGCACGCGGATCATTCCTCAAGCTCGTCAAATTCATCGCCGGCGTCTTCGATACCGCCACCGGCCCAGTCGGGGGGGTAAAGACCCAAACGCACAAAGCGATGAAAGGTCGAATGC
>JBOIEG010001201.1:0-2914 GCA_050740915.1 Gammaproteobacteria bacterium
GCGTTTCCCACCGCTTGCCCGCAGGTCGGCGGCTGTCCACAAGCTCCACAGGCAACAACAATCGGTTATTCAATTAGCAATTCAAAACCGATCGTTCAGACTCATACCTCTATTGGAATTGACTGCGGCTTCCCCGCAACTCCAGGGCGTGCCAGCTTGTCAAGTAAGAACGCGGAAGGTAATTTACTAAATTTTTTTGACAGGCTAATGTCTATGAATTCAAGCTATCTAGAATTCGAACAGCCTATTGCGGATCTGGAAGCAAAAATCGAGGAGCTTCGTTTCTTAAGCAAAGACTCGGACATCGATATTAATGACGAGCTTGGGCGTTTGCAAAAGCGCTCGAATGAGCTGACGAAATCCATTTTCTCCTCTTTGACGCCTTGGCAGATCTCGCTGGTCGCTCGGCACCCCAAGCGCCCGTATTCCTTAGACTACTTCGAACGCATCTTTAGCGATTTCGACGAGTTGCACGGCGACCGCTCTTTTTCCGACGACCCCGCCGTCGTCTGCGGTATCGCACGGCTCGAAGGCGAACCGGTCGCTCTGATCGGGCACCAAAAAGGGCGCAATACCACTGAAAACCTCAAGCGCAATTTCGGAATGCCGCGCCCAGAAGGGTATAGAAAAGCTTTACGGATCATAAGACTAGCGGAAAAATTCGGATTGCCTGTGTTGACGTTTATCGACACCCCGGGCGCCTATCCTGGGATCGGGGCGGAAGAAAGAGGCCAGAGCGAAGCGATTGCAAAAAACCTGTTCGTGATGGCACGCCTTGGAACCCCCATTTTAGCGACGGTCATAGGGGAGGGCGGTTCAGGTGGCGCGTTAGCGATAGGGGTCGCCGATCGCCTACTGATGTTACAGTACGCGACTTATTCCGTGATTTCACCCGAGGGATGCGCTTCTATCTTGTGGAAGAGCGCAGAAAAGGCCCAAACCGCGGCAGAGGCGATGGGGATCACCTCGGACCGCTTGCTCACCCTGGGTCTAATCGATGAAATCGTGCCCGAACCTTTGGGAGGCGCCCATCGCAATGTAGACGCGATGGCTTCGACTTTGAAGCAGGCGCTGCTGCGGATCTTAGCCGAATTGCGGCAAGTCGAGATGGCGCCGTTGCTTGCCGCTCGATACCAGCGCCTTATGGATTTCGGGCGTTACAGCGAAACCCCTTAGGCGGGTCTTCTCGCGCCCCGTGACCGAATTTACATCAGAGAAGCTGATCGAGGTTCTGCGAAGGTTTCCCCCCACGGGACGATACTTGCTGGCCATCAGCGGGGGAATAGACTCCATGGTGCTGCTGCATGCGTTGGTCGCACTGTCGCACGCGCAGCGCAAGGTCAGCGCGATCCATATCAACCACGGCCTCAGCCCCGATTCCCAGGCGCGGGCCGGGCTGTGTCAACGGGTGTGCGCGCGGCTGACGGTTCAGATAACCGTGCTTGAGATCGACGCGCGCCCGCCGCCAGGAGAGAGCCCCGAAGCTTGGGCCCGCGATCTCCGCTACGCCGCGCTGAAAAACGTGATGCGGCCAGGTGACATGATATTGACGGCCCACCATCGAGACGATAACTGCGAGACGCTGTTGCTGCAGCTTTTGCGAGGGGCCGGACCGCACGGTTTGGCGGCCATGCCGGGGTGCCGTTCGTTCGATTGTGGCTGGCTAGGACGCCCGTTACTTCGTTACAGCCGTGATCAGCTTGAGATCTACGCCTCGCGGCATGGCCTGGAGTGGATAGACGATGCCAGCAATCGGGACCTTCGGTACGCGCGCAATTTTGTGCGCCAGCGGGTGATGCCTTCCCTGAAACAACGCTGGCCGGGCTGCGCTTCCACTTTGGCGCGTGCGGTCAAACGACAGGCCGAGGCGGCGATGTTGCTGGACCGCCTTGCAGAAGGCGATCTGCGGGGTGCAGTTGAGCAGCCGAACGTGCTCGCTGTCGCGCCTCTCAAGTCCTTGGAAGGTCCGCGCTTGTGCAACGCGCTGCGCTTTTGGATCCGCCGGCTGCAGTTCTCGTTGCCGTCGGAAGCAAAATTGGACCAAATCGTACAAACGGTGCTGGGGGCACGGCCTGACGCCTCGCCATGCGTCCGCTGGCACCAGGCGGAAATGCGACGCTACCGCAACAAGGTTTATCTTTTGGCTCCGAGCTGTGAGCTCAGCCCGCTTTCCGTTTGCACGTGGACACCGGATGAAACGCTTTCGATAGCAGGGGGCACCTTGTACGCGGTTCGGGCTCTAGGCCGCGGGATCAAGGCGAGTGCCTGCGAAGGGGGCCGCTTAAAAGTCAGGCTCAGAAGGGGCGGAGAACGGTGTCGCCCAGCCGGTCACGCCCACCACAAGCCGCTGAAAAAGCTGCTCCAAGAAGCCGGCATCCCACCCTGGGTGCGGAAGCGGATCCCGTTGATATTTCTGCAAGGAGAGCTGGTTGCGGTGTCGGGCCTTTGGGTGTGCCATCCGTTTTCTGCCGGCCCAGATGAATCGGGCTGGGAACCCGTCTGGGAGCCAGATCAGAGACCTCTGTGCAAAGGGCGCCACGGGCCCTGATCGTTTAGAGCCTCCGGTATCCCGTGCCATCTTCCCTAGGTTAAATCAGCCATCAGCTCGCGAGTGTCTTGGAAGTGTTTCTCAGGGTCTTTTGCTAACAAGCGGTCTAGCACCGGCTGAAACTTCGCCAAGTTGGAAGACAGGCGTGGAATGGGTGAATTCTTGTGGGCCTCGATAAGCTGCATGGCGGACTTGGCGAGAAACGGCTGTTCACCGGTGAGCATGAGATAAAAAATAATACCTAGGAGCCTGTCGGACTTAGGTTGAACACCAAAGCCATAACGTGCGTGTTGAGCGCCAAAATCGAGGTTCGGGTGGTCATCAAGGCAATCGACTCCGTGAGTTGATGATGGACAGACTCTTCTC
>JBOIEG010001202.1:0-1730 GCA_050740915.1 Gammaproteobacteria bacterium
GCCTGGAACCAAAATCCCAAGCCCTTCATCTGGACGGCCACCGTCGAGGACATCATCAAGAAGATCGAGCGGGCGCGGGTCAAGATGGAGCAGATCAAGCCCGGATCCACCCTGCCTCGAGGGAAAAAGAAGGCGGCTTAACTGTAAGGTTATTTAAGGGACACTACACTAGATTGTCTACGCGCATTAGGAACTGTTTCTCGACAGCTTGCTGATCAACGCCGGCCACAATAGGCTTGATTAGGGCATAGAGATCTTCTTCATATCCGGTATGCTTGGGTGCGTGTCGGGATGAAGGGGCGTGATTGAGGTCCAAACGAAAAACCTCAATTTTTTTGTCAAGGCTGTCCTCCGCCCAAGGGCGCAGAAGGAATTGTGGCACGTAATGGTGGCGCATTTAACGAAAATAACACCGATTCTAGTGGTGTTCAGGTAATGCAAAGGGTGGCGAATTGTCTGTCACAACTCGCGTTGTGACTCGTTTGGCATGCGTCAGTTCATGCCGCCGGTCAGGTCGTGATGGCTGGCCGTATGAGCGGACGGCTGTGATGTCTGAGCAGACGGAGTTTGAAACCATTGCAGCCGGCAAGCGGCCATGAATGGCCATTGAAGCATCGTCGCTGGCTCATCCGTAGACCCCCATCGTTTTCTTCCCTAAGAGAATACTTCGTTTATGGCAAATGATCGCCGTTCATTGACAACCCGAAAGCCGCCTGGCGGTGTACTCTTGAACATGGTCATGTTCTTGCCGCCCATCTGCATTTTGCCCGCACCTTGGAAAGCACTGTCTGTGTAGGTGAATGTCGTAGTGTACAAAAACTCGATCGCCGCGGATTTGTTGGCATCTGATTGAAGCGGCGAGGGGATAGGCTGATATAACGCCGCACCATCATGCTCGCTCCTTTCCCGCTACTGCAGTATCTACTCATCATCTTTGCCGGTTGGGTGCCCGTGAGCAGATCGATGTCATCGACTACTTGAAGGAAGAAAATCGCGTGCTCCGGGAGATGCTCGGTGATCAATGCTTGCGCTTCCCGATGCACAACGCCGGCGTCTAGCGGAGAAAGCCAAACGCCTGGGACGCAAGGTACTAAATGACATCGCCTGGGCAATCTTGTGCTTAAATTTTTTCGGAAAGCGGATAGCCACTCTTCGGAAAATTCAAAGAAGTTACAAACAAAGAATTTATTCACCCCTCAACTTTCGCAGGATCCTCCGGTTTGCCTGTGAAGTGTCATTCTTCCACTTTAGGCACGTTGATGCCGTAGGCGGGTGAGGGTCCACACCCCACCCCCAACGCCGCAGCGCACAGTTGTCCACCGCGCCGCTCGCCCGCGGTCCCTCTATCACCAGAGGCGAGCGGCGCCTGACAACTCCTGCCTAGCTCTCCACCCTCAATCGGAGGTGGGAGGCGTCCATACCATTTCTCTTGGCCCTCGACTACCTTATCTTCGCGGAAGCACGGATCATCTCACCCAGGAAATGCCCCATTTCTTCATCATAAACATCACTGTGGGCACCACTCGTTGTTCCCCGCAGTTGGCAGTTGACAAAGGGGCTGGCGTCATAAACCGATACTGGATTCCCATCCGGCTCGGGATCAGGTAGTCAATTCCAATAGAGGTATGAGTCTGAACGATCGGTTTTGAATTGCTAATTGAATAACCGATTGTTGTTGCCTGTGGAGCTTGTGGACAGCCGCCGACCTGTGGGCAAGCGGTGGGAAACGC
>JBOIEG010001203.1:0-2365 GCA_050740915.1 Gammaproteobacteria bacterium
GCGTTTCCCACCGCTTGCCCACAGGTCGGCGGCTGTCCACAAGCTCCACAGGCAACAACAATCGGTTATTCAATTAGCAATTCAAAACCGATCGTTCAGACTCATACCTCTATTGGAATTGACTACCAACTGTTGAGAACACGATCATCGAAAAATAAGTAAGAGCTGATCGTCTCTCGGTTGGCCTGTGATCACAGTGATGTGCCCCAAATGAGTGCGGTATCCCAGCGACTGGTGCGGCCGTTCTTGTTGTAGAAGCGGAAATACCGAGCCAAACCTAAAAAGGAGGGTTGCCCAACAACCGCCTCGAAGGGACTACCAACCAGCGGCACGCTGCGGCTTGAGGGCTGGCCGCCGGGGTGCGGCATCCTACCGCATTTGCGCACCCAACCACGTGAGGTAGAATCCGCGAATGCAGTTGAAATTCCTATCCTTCGCCCAACACTCTGCGCGACAAGGGTACGCGTTAGCCGTGGAGCCCACAACAACCGGCCGCACGTCTGCCGTACGGAACGAGAACCGACATGAGCCTGATTGACCCCACCACTTCGGCCTACGCTTATCCGCTGCTGATCAAGCAGCTACTGCACACGCCGCTGCGCCATGCGCCGGAGCAGGAGATCGTTTATCGCGATCTCAAGCGCCTGAGCTATCGCCAACTGCATGAGCGCATCGGCCGCCTTGCATCGGGCCTGGCCCGGCTGGGGGTCAAACCGGGCGACACCGTCGCCGTCATGGATTGGGACAGCCACCGCTATCTGGAATGCTTTTTTGCCGTGCCCATGATGGGCGCCGTACTGCAGACCGTGAATATCCGGCTGTCGCCGGAACAGGTGCTCTACACCCTGAACCACGCTGCGCCCACGGTCCTGCTGGTCAACGCGGACTTCTTGCCGTTGCTGGGCACGATCAAGTCTCAACTGCCGAGCGTCCGCATGTTCGTGCTGATCACCGACGAGGCGGCAGCTCGTGAGGACCGCCGCAGCTTTGACGCGGAATATGAGGAGTTGTTAGCGGCCCATGCACCGGGGTACGCGTTCCCGGATTTCGACGAGAACACGCGGGCGACGACCTTTTACACCACCGGCTTGCCCAAAGGCGTCTATTTCAGCCACCGACAACTGGTGCTGGTGCTGCACTCGCTCGCCCTGCTCGCGGGCTTGGCAATGCCGGCTCAGCAGGGTCGCTTCCATGGCGACGATGTGTACATGCCCATCACGCCGATGTTTCACGTGCACGCCTGGGGTAACCCGTGTATCGCTACGTTGATGGGGGTAAAGCAGGTGTACCCCCAGGTTTGATCGATACTTTACGACGTTAGGAGATTTTTCGAGTACCGAGTAAGTGTTGATCGGTTGGGGCGAGCTTACGACGAACGGGACTTTTGGCACTCTTCAGAGGCCAAGCAGGGAGAAGGTCGGTTGCCTAAGAGCCGGAAATGAGACGTGCGTAGAAGAGGGCTTAAGCGCTGGTGACCGGTGCGGCTTTGTGCTCGGCCAGCCAATGCTGACGCAGCTGGCAGCAGGCGTGTTCGAGCAAGGTCAAAATGCCGCCCCAAGACAGCGCCCGCGCTTTGGCTTGTCGCAGCCGTCGGGTCAGGAGACGAGAGACCGCATTATAAGCGAGTAGCCGCAAGAGGCTCACGAACAGCAACGCATGATGGGTCCAAGGCGCGTCGTCTTCGAACCAGGCGCAATCGAGCGTCCAGAACCCGTTGTTCTCCACACCCCAGTGCATGCGCACCGCTTGCAGGACTTGCGCGTTGGTCAAGGTTCGAAGCGGGAGGCTGGTCAAGAAAAAGCGCTCGTCGAGGGTTGTCTCGCCGGTTTTCAGCTCAATCGTCGTCTGTTTGACATGCCAGACCTCGCGCACATGCTCCCAGAACCAACGCTCAATGGTTGAGGCACCGAAGCGTACTGGCGCCCCGGTGATGGGGTGGCGCCAACTCTTCTCCGACAGCCAGGTCAGTGCCTGGCGCAACTCGCCCGGTCCGGGTGGTGCGGCTAATAAGGGACCCACGATCGAGAACCGCAAGCGAGCCCATTGCTCGCGCCCGTTGACCCCGTCGTTATTCACCATCGCTCGTAGTGTCTCAACCAACTGTTTAAAGAGGCAGCCTACGAGTTTTGCTAAGGCGCTTAAAGACGCATCTTCTGCGGGTTAAGAACGAGCATCGATTAACCCGCTTCCAGCCGAGCGCGTCGTCAGGGGGCTCAGAAACCGGAGCAACCGGGCCAGCCGATCGTGTCCTTCCGGTAAGCCTGCATGAATTCCGCTGAGGTTCTTGATATCGTCAGTTGCCGCTTTAGGAGTGCAGGAAGGACAGCTGATGGTAGCCGCAAAGATACGGGCGGGTACACCCGCA
>JBOIEG010001204.1:0-11180 GCA_050740915.1 Gammaproteobacteria bacterium
CCACAGCCCAACAGATTTTTTGATACCCAAAATTTCGGACCTATAGAACGTAACTTTATTCCAAGTAATGAATCAGATGCATAAATACGCCTCAGATCAGTACCCACAAATTCTGCGGAGGAGGCAAGAATCCAATGGCATTTCTCAACCGATTCCTTAAGGCACTTTCCGCTATTCCCTCATTCAAGCCCCTTCCCTATGGCGGAGGGAAAGCGGGGATGGGTTGAACACTGCCTCGATGGCTTCACGATGGCGAAACCTGGATCGACCGGTCGATGATCCCCATCGGGCAAGCACGCCTACCCAGCAGGGCCTTTGGCATTTTTTAGCGCTTTCACGATCGGGCGCTCCCAGGGGCCAGTGATGGTGTAGTGCCGGCGCACCATGCCGTCTATGCGCTCCGGCAAGGAGTCAAAGACTTGTTCGGCCAGTAACAGGGCTGCTCCCACCCCCACCCCCACGGGACCAAACAAGGCGCTAGCGACAGGGAGGCTGCTCGCGAGCTCCGGGGTCACGGTGGCCACTTGTTCGTAGTCGCGTCTCGCTAATCCTATGCGTCCGCTGATCTCTACCCGGGCCGATGGCCCCACCAGGGTCAAATCATTGGTATACGCATTGCCGCCATTGAGCTGGAAGCTTCCCGTTATCCGGTCGAAGGCGAATCCTTTTTTAAACAGATCGTCGAAATCCAGAGACAGGCGGCGCTGCAGGGATTGAAAACTCAGCAGCCCGAAGATGCGACCTATCCGCGGTTCTACATCCAACAATCTCCCTTGTGCAATACCCAGCGAAATCCTCCCGCTGAGCTTATCGATGCCGAATTCGGCGGGTGTTCCAGGCCAGCGCAGCCGCATCGCCGCTTCTGTTTCGCCTGCCTCCATGGTCCTCATGTCATAAGTCAGGCGCTTCATCATGGCGCTCAAGTCTTGCCCCTTCACATTGGCCTCGAGCGTTGTGGCGTGCCGCCCCCGAACGAGCTCCCAGCTTCCTTTGGCATCGATTCGCAGGTCCGAAGCGGTGAATGAGAGCGCCTTCACCCTCATGCCACTCGCTTGTGGCTCGCTATACAGCGCCATCTTCCCGAGATCTATGCCATTGTACTGAAACTGCTCGCATTGCACCCAAAGCGCGGGAAGGCGGCGGGGATCGATGTCGCGGCCTTGCCGCTGCTCGGCTTTGGAAACGAGCTTAAGATGCTGCAGGTGCATTCGTGCGCTTGTCGCAGAGTCAGCAAGCTTTGTTCGGCCTCGTATCGAAGGCCCGTCGAAATGCACTTGCCAGTTCCCTTGCTCGCGCTGTGCGCGCACGCTAAGGTCGGAAACCGTGTGCCCAAATAGTTCGAGCTGGTGAAGGCGGATCTCAAGAGTGATTTGCTGAGTGAACAAGGTAGAGGCGTCGATTTTCGATGTTCTTACAAGGTCCAACCATTCTCCAAGATTGAACCGTCTCAGCTTTCCCATCACATGGATGGGCGCCGACGCCGGGGGTGATCGAGGGTGGCTATCGCCCAGTCGGATCGTGGCCTGAGAAAGGCTTGATCCCGTCTTGCCTTTGAGAAAAGCGAGCTCTGCCGCAAAGGCTCCCGCGTAACTGATGGCGATCTCTCTCCGATCGGGCTTTCCGAGCTCGCTGCGGATTTCCAACAGGCGCTCCTCATCGGCTCGTTTTCCCAACGGTTCTGGGAAAAGCAGCGCCAGTCCCTGCAGATCTGAGCGTATCCTCAGCTCGGAGCGCGCGCCTGCTTCATACCAATTCTTAGGAAACGCCAATATCGCCTGCCATGGGGCGTGCCCATGGATCCGCCGTAGCAGTTCCGTGTTCTTACGGTTGCCATTGAGCTTGGTGCTTAGCGCTGTGATCAACGACCGGTCGGCTTCCCCGCGTAAGCTAATCCGGGATGGCTCTTTTTGGTCTTGGGCAATATCGATGTCCATCTTCGCCGGGCGGCTCAAATACCTGGCCTCGAAACCGCGTCCCCACCTCCGCCGGCGGTCGAAGCGCAGCAATCCGCTCAAATTCTCGAGTTCCACGCCCAGCTTTTGGGCTTGTAGCTTCACCCCGGCAAAACGCACACTCCCTCTAACCTCGAGTTTTCTGGTACCACGCGGCAGCGGCAACTTTAACGCGAGGTCTACAACAATGGGGCCGCTGATCGCGAGATCGTTGATCTGTTTGCCGACGGTCTCCCGCAGCGGGCTAGCCATCACGAACTGTCTGCCCGCCGCATACGGACCTGAGGCCTGACCTTCGATGATCAGTTCTTTGCGAGGGCTAGCGAGATCTGGCAGCCTCAGGGTTGCGGCTTGGATCCTCGCGCCGGAGATCGTTCCATCCTTGAGCGCTACTTCCAGCCTGTCATTATCGAGATCCAGCTCGGCGTCCAGCCCTTCGATTTGAGGCCAACCGCGCGCGTAGGTGAGCGTCGCGTCTTCCAGCGTGAGGTGCACGTTCAAGGACGATTTTTTCTCGGCGGGCTGGTTAAACTCGAGCCTGCCGCGGGTAACACGCCCGCTTGGTAACGCCGCACTAAGCCAATCGTGCGCGCCTCGGGGAATCAACTTGGGGGGGGAATAAGCCAGCCAATAGGCCCCTCCATCCATGGAAAAGGTGGCGCTGGCCTGCACCGACGGGCGCGCGTTCTGGTCCCAGACCAGCCTACCGGACAGCTTAGCGTTGAGGTTGGGGTGGCCGGAAACCAGGTGCAATTTGGCAATGTCCACGCCCACATTCCGCCGCCAAAGCACTTCCCCGTCGGTCAGAGCAATAGCGCTTTCTAAAGGCGCAGGACGCACGAAACCGACAGAGAGGCAAATTTTGGCAAGCGACTGACTGCCCACTACCGTTCCGGCTGATTGCTCGATAACAGGACCCACAGAAGGAGCTAACGCGAGCGCGCTATACTCGCTTCGGTAAAGAAGCTGCTGGCGGTGTTTGGGCAGGTAGACGATCTCGAAGTCTCGCAACTCACCGCTGCGCACAGGCCGCAACTGATCGCGCAGCCCTGGCGCAACCACCGAAAGAACCGGATAAATATCCTGCAGGAGAAGGTACTCTGCTCGTAACAAGGCGGACCGCTTGTCGCCAGTTTTGGCATCGCCAAGCATCACGGTGAGCTTGGTTTTTGGCCATGCGCCTCGCGGGCTGTGAACCTGAATAGGGTCTACAGTTGCGACCCAACCATCGCGGCGGTAGGAGCCGGTGAAGCCGCCATAGGCCGAGATCTTCGTGCGATCATCCTTTTCATGGGAGCTAAATCCGAGCACATCGAATGCGCCGTTCAGGTGCATCGGGCGGCCATCCCGCCACTCGCTGCGGCAGCGCAGGTTAAACCTGCCCTGTTTGAGCTCCCCGATCCCGAGGTATGCCCCTAGACCTGCGAAGCGCACGTTCTTGACGGCTAGGGACACTTCGCCGCTCCAGTCTTCCCGGAGGTCTCCCACGGCTTGCCACGCGATCCGGACCCTGCCGCCGAGCTTATGCGGTAAGCGGGTGGATACGCTGATGCGGTGATGCGTGCCGTTGTTGTGAATGCGCAACCCAACCTGTCGCAGATCGAGAGGAGATCGAGCCGTCTTGCGGTCATCCCAGGTAAGGTGCGAGTCTTTGATCACGAGCTCGGGTTGTTTTAGCACCCAATCCAAGAATCCACCGCGCCCGGATGCGATCCCACTCACCCGAAGGCTGCCGTTGAGCTCGCGCATCAGGGTTAGTGTAAGACCCGACAGCTGCACCTGCGATAACCGCGGGCTGCGCTTCCACAGACTCGCGAGCGGGTTGATTCGCAGCCGCACCTGCTCTACGTGCGGTGCTTCGGCGCCGCCGAGAAGGCGCACATTGCGCAACTGGACAGTCCACCCGCGCCAATCGGTCTCTAAGGCACCGATGGAGAGGGGTTGGTCATGCACGCTCGCGGCCCAGGCCTGGATCTCTGAGCGATAGTCTTGGGCCCTCAACCACACATAGCCCAGCGCTCCTGCCAGGCCGGTCATGAGTACTAAGCCAACGATGGCTAGGCGCTTTAGCGGGCGTTTTGTGATCACCAATGCTCTGGACCGGACACCGAGGCTATCTTGATCGCACTCTAAGCGCTATCCTCACCGTTTGAGCCATGCCTTCATAACAGGACGACGTCGTATTGTTCTACCCCGTAGAGCTGCTCCACCTGGAACTTTATCGGCCGGCCGATCAACTCCTCCATCTCGGCCACGCTGCTCGACTCCTCGTCGAGAAACTTATCGACCACAGCCTGCGAGCCCACGACCAGCAGTTTTTGCGCTCCGTATTGACGTGCTTCACGCAGGATTTCACGAAGGATCTCGTAGCACACCGTGTCGGCGGATTTGATAGAGCCCCGGCTGTGGCAGGTCGGGCACGCTACGCAGAGGGTATGCTCCAGGCTTTCTCGCGTTCGCTTGCGGGTGATCTGCACCAGCCCCAGGGAAGTGATCTCGCTTATCCCCACTTTGGAGTGGTCGCGCGCGAGGTGGTTCTCGAGTGCCTTTAAAACCTGGCGCTGATGCTCCGGGTCTGACATGTCGATGAAATCGACGATGATGATCCCCCCGAGATTGCGCAGGCGCAACTGCCGCGCGATGGTTTGCACCGCTTCCAGATTGGTCTTGAAAATGGTTTCCTCCAGGTTGCGGCTGCCAACGAAGGCGCCGGTATTCACATCCACGGTGGTCATGGCTTCCGTTTGGTCGATGATGAGATACCCGCCCGACTTCAGTTCGACTTTTCGCTCCAGGGCTTTCTGGATCTCGTCCTCTACGGAGTAGAGATCGAGGATGGGGCGGGAGCCCGTGTAGTGCTCCACACGCTCGACTAAATCGGGCACAAGCTCACTCGCGAAATCCAGCACGCGGCGATAGGCCTCTTGGGAGTCGATGCGGATTTTTTCCACATCCCCCGCCGTGGCGTTGCGTAAGGTCCTGAGAAGGAGCGGCAGGTCTTCGTACACGATGCTGGGGGCCTTGCTCTGCTGAGCCTTGATGCGCAGGGCCCCCCACAGTTGCTGCAGAAATTCCATGTCCTTTACGAGCTTTTCTTCCGCTACGCCCTCGGCGGCGGTGCGCACGATGAATCCCCCGAGATCGGCACCCGGGTGGTTTGCCGCCAACCCCAGCGCGGGCTCTCGTTGCAAGCGCTCGTGGATGTCATTCAGCTCAGGCTGCTGGCGGCAAATGATCTCGCGCAGGCGGGCGCGTTCGGCTTCGTCTTCGATTTTTTGCGACACGCCAACACAGGGATCGCCCGGCATATACACGACATAGCGCGACGGCACGGAGAGATACGTGGTCAGGCGAGCTCCTTTGCCACCCAAGGGATCCTTTGCGACCTGCACCAGGATCTCCTCCCCTTCGTGAACGAGCCGGTCCACCTCGGGCGCTGGGAGCAGATCGTTCCCACCTTCGTTATTAGCAGACGGCCCGGTGATCTTGGAGGCATGCAAAAAAGCGGTGCGTTCCAAGCCGATATCCACAAACGCCGCGTGCATGCCGGGTAAGACCCGGGACACGCGGCCGAGATAAATGTTGCCGACGAGGCCCCGGCTTTTGTCGCGTTCGATAATGATCTCCTGCAGAACGCCGTTCTCTACGACCGCCACGCGCGTCTCTTGCAGGCTAACGTTGACCAGCAGTTCTTCCGCCATCGCACATCTGGCTCGACTTAGCGAAGGGTGCTAAGCTCTGGTTTTATGGGTAGGCACATGGTTACAGCGGCGACTCCGCGGCATTTACCGAACCCAATCGGACAGTCTAACGTGACTTGAGATGTTGCGCATCCTCACCGAGCTAAAACGCATTCTTCCCCAAGCCTCCTTTATCACAGAGCCAGAGGCCATGCATGTTTACGAATGCGATGCCTTGACCGCTTACCGTAAGCTTCCGCTCCCCGTAGCGCTTCCAGATAGCATCGACCAGTTGCGGGCGGTTCTTAGGCTGTGTCATGAGGCGAAACTACCGATAGTTGCCCGCGGTGCGGGCACCGGGCTTTCTGGGGGAGCCCTTCCACATAGCGAAGGGGTGCTGGTCAGCCTTGTCAAATTCACCCGCATTCTGTGCCTTGATCCCCTCGATCGTACCGCAACCGTGGAGCCGGGGGTGCGCAATATCGCCATTTCCGAGGCCGCAGCTCCCTACGGCCTGCACTACGCTCCGGATCCCTCTTCGCAAATCGCCTGCACCATAGGCGGCAATGTGGCCGAGAACTCGGGCGGCGTGCACTGTCTGAAGTACGGCTTGACGCTGCACAATCTGCTCGCCCTCAAAGCCCTCAGCATCGAGGGGGAAGAGCTATCCATCGGTTCGCAGGCATTGGATGCGCCGGGCTATGATCTGCTCGCACTGCTGACCGGGTCCGAAGGCTTGCTCGCCATTATCACCGAGGTCACGGTCAGGTTGGTGCCCATTCCTCAATATGCCAGGGTCGCTCTAGCCGCTTTTGACAGCGTACAGCAGGCAGGCGCGGCGGTCGCCGCGATCATCGCCGGCGGCATCATACCGGCAGGGTTGGAGATGATGGACAAGCTCGCGATCCAAGCGGCGGAGGATTTCGTGCACGCGGGTTATCCGACAGACCGGGAAGCCCTGCTGCTTTGCGAATTGGATGGCACCCAGGAAGAAGTGGAGTCGCAGCTGCAAAGGGTTCGCTCAATCCTGATAGCGGAGGGGGTAGTAGAGCTACGGGTGGCGCGTGATGAGGCCGAGCGGGCGCTGTTTTGGAAAGGCCGTAAAGCGGCTTTCCCCGCGGTGGGAAGGATCTCGCCGGACTACTACTGCATGGACGGGACCATTCCGCGCCACCAGTTACCGCGCGTGCTGCAGGGGATCGCGGAGCTTTCCGCACGCTTTGGGCTAGCGGTGGCCAATGTCTTCCATGCCGGTGACGGCAACTTGCATCCACTGATCTTGTACGACGCGAACACCCCCGGGCAGTTACAAACGGCGGAACGCTTGGGTGGCCAAATCCTGGAGCTGTGTGTGGCGGTGGGCGGCACGGTGACGGGAGAACATGGGGTGGGTGTGGAGAAGCTCGATCAGATGTGCGTGCAGTTCGGCAAATCAGAGCTCGCTCAGTTCCACGCCGTGAAAGCCGCGTTTGACCCAGACGGCCTGCTCAATCCCGGCAAGGCGATCCCGCACCTCAGACGCTGTGCAGAGCTCGGCGCCATGCACGTGCATGGCGGTAAGATCGCGTTCCCCGAACTGGAGCGATTCTGAGAGCTTGTGAAAAAATCGTCGCGAGCGAAGGAAGGTCGCGTTCCGCCGGAGCGGAGGCTGGAGACCTGAGGCTGGAGACTGGACTCCTCCAGCCTCCAGCCTCCAAGCTCGATCACCGCCGGAACGCGAGATCCCGAGCGCAGTAGATTTTTTCACAAGCTCTGAGCCAACGTATGAGCGATGATTTAAAACAGGCGGTTGCCGAGCGGGTGCGCTCACTGAGGCCTCAGTCTTTGCTGGTGCTCGGCAGCGATCGCATGAGGCTGGTGGATTTCGCCAGCCTCGCCGGCGCGGTGTCCCGCATCGAGGTGGTGGAGCAACAGATCCTCCTCCGGCGCTGGTCCGACGAGGACAGGTACGACCTCGCCTTGATCGTGGGGGCCTTAGAATATTTGCCCAAATCCGAGGCGCTCGCTCTGCTGTCGCGAACACGCGACCTACAGGCCCGGCGCATGATGATGGTGCTCCCTATGGGGCCTTCGTGGTCGGGCCACGAGAGCCAATGGGATCCCTCGGAGCTTCTGGCCCTGGGCATGACACTTTACCTCAGCTCATCGGTAGCCGGCAGCCCGGTGCATGTGTATGAATTCGACATCGAACGCTACAAGGCGACACCGGATTGGCTGAATCCTAAGCATTGGGCGAATCCGCAACTGTATGGCAAGTATCGGTGGTAGTTACCCGCCACCCTCTGTCTGGTAGCTCTTGAACCAATGAAATGAACCATTCAAGGTGTGTCCGGATAGCCACGGGGATTCATCGGCGGTGAATGCGTGGCTGAGATCATCCATGGTCTTGCGATACTATTTCACGAATGGTGTGCCGATATTATCTAAGTCCCGTTTGTTGCAACCCACGCTTTTCATCCTTGCACTCGCATTTGCCTCCGTCGCGATCCTGAGCGCCTTCAGCCGGGCCGGCGTTAAGCGTACGGAGGCTGCCCATCCACCGCTTGGCGATTTCTTGAAAGTGGACGGTATCCGCCTGCATTATCTCTCTAGAGGTGAGGGGTCCGCGCTCGTGCTCGTGCACGGGGCGAGCTCCACACTGCGGGAATTCACCAGCATCCTGCCCAGCCTCAGCCGTTCGCACCGAGTCATCGCGTTCGACCGGCCAGGATTTGGCTACAGCACCCGCCCACCGGGGCCATGGATGGATCCGGCCAAACAAGCACGCTTGCTTCACCATGCGCTCAAGAAATTAGGCATCGTACACCCGATCCTAGTGGGGCATTCCTGGAGTGGCTCGGTGGTGCTTTCCTATATGCTCGACCACTCGCATGATCTCGCCGGGGCGGTATTGATCGCCGGCGTAACCCACCCTTGGGAGGGCGGGGTACACTGGTTATACCACGTCGCTGGAACGCCGGTGGTGGGTTCCCTGGTGGCGCATACGGTGCTATATCCCCTGGGGCGGGCTGTGCTTAATCAGATCGCGACTCGGGTGTTTTCGCCGAGTCCCATCATGCCCGGCCATATGACACGTACCGGCGCACTGCTCGCTTTGCGCCCCGAAACTTTTCTCAACAATGCCGAGGATGTCAAAAGCTTAAGCGATTACTTACGAACCATTCGGCCGCGCTATCGGAGTATCCGCCTGCCGCTGCTCTTAATCAGCGGTGATTCCGACCGGGTCGTGCCACCAGAGTATCATGCGCTAAAGCTCATCAACGAGGTGTCAAACGCGGATCTCACTGTCTTCGCCAATGCAGGGCACGCCGTGCATCACACGCATTGCGAGGCAGTGGCGCAGGTGATTCGGGGTTTTGCCGGCAAAGTCTACGCCGCTGGCAGGGCCAAGCTCACAGTGACATCAGAGGAGCGTGGGAAGCGACGAAACGGGGATCCCCGCGGATGACCAGCAGGGCACTTCGATAAATTGCTTCCCAGCAATTTATCGAATCACGTCCCTGTGAGGCTGGGCGCTTCGAATTAATCGAAGTGCCCAGCAGTCAAAAAAATTGACCACAGGGTCTTGTCACACGTTTAGAAAACGTCTAAAAAAGAGTATAGTTCCGGTCGCAAACTTCGATCCGTTTCGAAAATAAAAAAAGTGGGGTCTGAGTAATAAAACGGTATCTTTTGTCATGCTTTGCCCTGTTTTTCTTAACGAGCTTAGGATCATTCGCCGCGCCGCTCGGCCTGCCTAAGGTCCCAATCCCCTCCGATAACCCGCAAAGTGAGGCCAAGGTCAAGCTCGGAAATAAGCTCTTTCACGAGAAGCGCTTCAGCAGCACGGGCGAAGTAAGCTGCAGTAATTGCCACGTAGAGGAAAAGACATTCACCGATGGCCTCAAGGTTTCAGAGGGAATAAAAAAGCTGGGGGGGTACGCGCAACGCACCCACCGTGGTCAATGCGGCGTATTTCACCCGCCTGTTTTGGGATGGACGCGAACCGAGTCTGGAACGTCAGGCTACCCAACCCTTCCTCAACCCGGGGGAAATGAACCTGCCAAACCACGATCCCATCCTCAAAATCGTGCGCCGCGATCCCGAGTATGCCAAAGCCTTTAAGGCGGTCTTTGGGAAGGTGGGGGAAGCCATCACGATTAACGAGGTGACGCAGGCTATCGCGGCTTTTGAGCGCACGCTGGTCTCCGGGGAATCGCCTTTCGACCGCTGGTATTTCGGTGCAGAGAAAAGCGCCATAAGCCCGGAAGCGAAACGCGGCTTTGAGGTTTTTCTCACCGAGGGGCGCTGCGTGTCTTGCCACACGGTGGAGCAGGACCATGCTTTGTTTACCGACAGCAAGTTCCACAACATCGGGGTAGGATTCACCAAGATCGCCAAGGATGCGGACAAGATGGCCGTCGCCTACCTGCAGGCGGCACAGAAAGGCGAGAGCGTGGATATCAAGGTGTTAACAAACCAAAACATCTCGGAGCTGGGACGGTTCGCAGTCACGCGGAAAGTCAGCGACCTGGGCGCGTTTAAGACTTCGACCTTGCGCAATATCACCAAGACGGCGCCATATATGCACGACGGCAGCCTGGAGACCTTGGAGGAGGTAGTGGATTTCTACAACAACGGCGGCAAGGTCGAGGAGGATGATCCGGAGGTTCCATTCTTGAGCGGGGGGATCCGTCCCTTGGATCTGAGCGATGAACAGAAGGCCGAATTGTAAGCGTTCCTCAAGACGCTGACCAGCCCCAATTACCAATAGCGGAGGGGGTCTACCATGAACAAAATGCATCGTCGTGATTTTTTAACCAGCACCGGTGCCCTGGTGGCGGCTTGTTCGCTGCCCATGAGCCTGATCGAGATCTGTCAAGCGAAGACAGTGGATAGCTTTACCTTCGCCTTCATCTCCGACTCGCATATCACCCACATTAAGGGAAACAAGTTTGCGCGTAACTGGGATAAGGGTTTGATGAAGGCGGTGGCCGAGGCCAACTTGCTCACACCACGCCCCGATTTCACCATTTACGGGGGCGATCTCGCCCAGCTTGACACCAAAGAGGAATTAGACCATGGCATGGAGATCATGGCCGGCGTGCGCGGCAAAGTGCATTATTGCGTAGGGGAGCATGATTTCTACGTCGATCTGGGAAAGGCCTGGCAAGCGGTCACAGGCAGCAAACAATATTACAGTTTCGACCACAAGGGCGTGCACTTTGTGGTGCTCAACAGCATTCTTACGTTTCCGGAATGGATGGCCGATAGCAAGTGGAATACGGGAATGGACCGCAGGAAGCAGATGGCCCGCTTAGATAATCCCAAGGGGTCCCCCTTCATGGTCGGCGACGCGCAGCGGGAATGGTTGGAAAACGACCTTGCCAAAGTTTCCAAGAACACGCCGTTGGTGGTTATCTCGCATTCGCCGCTGCAAAAAATTTAGCCTCCTCCGCAGAATTTGTGGGTACTGATCTGAGGCGTATTTATGCATCTGATTCATTACTTGGAATAAAGTTACGTTCTATAGGTCCGAAATTTTGGGTATCAAAAAATCTGTTGGGCT
>JBOIEG010001205.1:0-7436 GCA_050740915.1 Gammaproteobacteria bacterium
CCTGGAACCAAAATCCCAAGCCCTTCATCTGGACGGCCACCGTCGAGGACATCATCAAGAAGATCGAGCGGGCGCGGGTCAAGCTGGAGCAGATCAAGCCCGGATCCACCCTGCCCCGAGGGAAAAAGAAGGCGGCTTAACTGTAAAGTTATTAAAGGGACACTACACTAGCACTGAACCGGTTAGTGGTCAATGACGCGAGATCTGGGTATCGGATTGGGGGCGAGTCCGGCCATTCGACCGAGTCAGCCATCGAATA
The DNA here is from genome assembly GCA_050740915.1 of Gammaproteobacteria bacterium. Lineage (GTDB taxonomy): Bacteria > Pseudomonadota > Gammaproteobacteria > JBOHHR01 > JBOHHR01 > JBOHHR01. The sequence continues at coordinate 260 of JBOIEG010001205.1, forward strand.
TCGTAGCGTTTTTGTGCTTTGAGGAGCGTGGAGCGAAGGGGGCGGTCGGCTCAGGGGCTGAACCGGAGCGAGTCGGGTGTCGGTTTGAGATCAGGCCGTTGCGAGGAGGTCGTCTGACCGGGCGGGTCGCCGCGGTGGTGCGCGGGCGGACAAACCGAGGTGGGTGAGGATCTGGGCGATGGCGGTGGGGTCAAGGAGGGCGGCGATGATCGTCAGCGTACCCCCAGTTTGGGCAGTGCTCAATATCGATATCGAATACCCGTTTGAGCAGCCGGGCCCAGCTCAGGCGAGCGAGATGGGAGGGATGGGGTGTCTCGGCCTGATCAGGGGCAGTCGCGTTCGCCTCGGTGGAGGCGCTCGGGATAATCGCGGGACGCAACTTAGCGTTGGGCGCGAGCACGCCATGAAGCGGATGAGATGCAACCTTGGACGGGGCACCAGTGCGGCGAGTCGCTGCATGAATTCCAGGGGTTCCATAACGATATGGGTAGTGCCATCTCGGTAAGGTGTCTTCAGCCGGAGCACCACCCCCGCCTTCGCGGGGGCAGGCTCTGTCCGGCCCGGTGCAGTCCAAGGTGTTCGTTGGCAAGGGCGGGCCGGGTGATATAACGGCATAGATGTTCGAGCTTATGGCGCTGATTGATGGCGAGCCGCACCTCGGCATGGAGGCTAAAGCCCTGCACGTTGACGCCGCCTTGCGGCGTAGACACCGCCGCTTGGCCGGGGACAGTTTGTAAAGTCAGATGAAAGGCGCTGCGTCAGATGTGTCAGGGATTTTGAAACACGGCTGCTACTTGCGCGACTCGACGAGGGCGCGTTGCGCGGGGGGTCAGCGACGTCATGGGGTCACCGCCGAGCGTCAGCGCGCTGTGAAGCTTGGCGCGCTGCATCGCGGTGAGTTGGAGTTTCTCGTACGGGGTGCCGAGCAGGGCATGTTATTGATCGTGCGCTGGCGCCGGTCGGAATCGTGTTCCCGGCACCGGGTTGCACCCCGCCTGCTGCGCCCGCTCGGTGAGATCGTCGCGACTGACGACCAGCGGCAGGAAGGTCGCTTCGACGACCTCGGCGCTCTTCACGAATCCGGCGCGCGTCGCGACGACTCCGGGGATCGCCGCCAGCCGTGCCTCGCCTTCCCAGAAGCAGTGCATGCTGAAAAGGGCCGTCTCGGTGTAGGGATCGCTCTCATCGTGCGCGATCAGAAGATAGCCGGGAACCGGGGCTCTTGCGGCTTCCAGCGCAGCGATCATCCGCCGGGCGATTCCGGGCGTGTCCCAGATGCGATCCTGCCGCGGCACAAGGTCCTTTCCGTCGGCATCGAGAAATCGCACGACCGGATTGTTCCAGGCCGGCTCGTCAAATCGCTTCAGGATCCGCGCCTCCTCACCTTCCACGTTGTTCCGCACCACCACGGGCACGAAGCAGTCTTCGATGGCGGCCACGAGCAGCGGATGGCTCAGCACGTTCTTGCCGAATCCGGTGCAGGTACCGCAGCCCGGGATCTCCTGAAAAAGGAGGAACAAGGGCGTGGAGTCGTGCCGCGCCCGAGCCAACGCCGCATCCAGGTCGCGCGACCAGTGCACCCGGCCCGGTTCCGTTTCGCGATTGATACCGAGTTGTCCTGTGAAACCGGGGCCATGGCGAGCATGAGAAGGATTGCGAGCTGGGTCATAGTGGCTTGATTCTAGGCTGGCGTTCATCGGCGCGCAAAACCTGTTCGGTGCGCTTCAGGTCAAGTTGCACGACGTCGTACTTGAACAACAGCGCAATCGTCCAGTCGAGCATGATCCGAATCCGCCTCGTCCAGCGCGGCATCTGAAACAGGTAGTAGCTGCACCACACGAACCAGGCGGGAAAGCCTTTGAGCTTCAAGTTGAGCACACGCCCGACGCCCTTGAAGCGCCCCAGCGCCGCCAGCGTCCCGAGGCTGCGGTACACGAACGGCTGGAGCGGTTGCTCGCGGATGGCCGCGACGAGGTTTCCTGCCAGCACGCGGCCTTGACGGATCGCGTGTTGCGCCAGCGGAGGATACGGTTCTCCGTCCGGTCCGGGGATCGAGGCACAGTCGCCCAGCGCCCACACGTTGGGGTGCGATTTGCTCCGCATCGTGGCATCGACAACCGCGCGCCCCTTGCGGTCCTTCTCCACCGCGATCGACGCCAGCAGCGGGCTGGGCGACACGCGTTGCAACCACGATCGTGTGCGCTTCGATCACCTCGCCGCCCGCCAGTTTCACTCGCCCCGCGGGCGCGTCGATCGACTCGACGCGCGTGTTCACGCGCACGTTGATCCCGCGCCGGCGGTACACCTCGGTTGCATATTCGGCCAGATCTTCGTCCAGTTCCGGCATGATTCGCGGCCCGACCTCGATCAGGTCGAAGCGCATCTCGTGCCGGGCGATGTTCGGGTAATGCTTGCGGACGTTGTGCAGGAACTCGTGCAGCTCACCCTGGAGCTCCGAGCCGACCAGTCCCGCGCCGATGATCACGAACGTCAGCAACGCCCGCTTGTGCTCCGGGTGGCGCTCGACGTCCGCGCGCTCGCAGCACTGGATCGCTTGGTTCCGCAGCGCGATCGCGTCCGCTAGCGTCTTGAATGTCATGGCCGCTTCCGAGCCGGGGATGATCGAGGTGTTGGTCACGCCGCCCAGCGCCAGCACGAGCTGGTCGTACTCGATCTCCAGCGGCTCGCGGTGAACGAGCAGGCTAGTGACGACGCGGCGCTCGAGATCGACGCCGGTGACTTCCGCTTCCACGAAGCGGACGGGGCGGCGATGAAACATCGGGCGGATCGGGTTCACCGAATGCCGCGGCTCCAGCACCCCCGAGCCCGCCTCGAACAGCAGCGGCGTCATTAGGAAATAGTTCTGCCGGCTGACGAGCGTGACCTGAATCAGACTTTCGCGGCGGCAGAGACGGGCCAGATGCAGAGCGGTATAGAGGCCCGCGAAGCCGCCGCCCAAGATCACGATGCCGACGGAGTTGTCGGGCGGTGCTGGCACGGTCACTCGCGCACGATCTGATGTCCAGCGTCCTTCCACCCGTGGAAACCCCCTCCATCGAAATGACGTTGGTGTATCCCATCTTCCGGAGGTTGTCCGCCGACAGCGCCCGATGAGCGGATTGCCGACGAGGAGGCGGAGAGATCTTTGGCCCTTGCCCACCTCGTTCCTTACGCAGAACCTCGCCAGCGTCATAGCGGACGAACTCCATCAGATCCGAGGATCCGATCGCCCCTTGAACCACCTCTTCCAGATCGGCAACGGTCCTCGCGGCGGCAACCGCGCTGTGGAACGCGTTCATGTCCGGATGGCCGATGGTCGCCGTGAGGCTTCTCACGGTCTCCTCGAATGGTCTGGACAGACGACGCTAAATCTTCGGACCTGGACTTCTATCGTTGGCACTTCTATCCCTCCAACTTCTATGGTTAGTCAACCGTGGTGCGCAGATCCTCCGAGACATCCTCAGCGCTCGACCTGGGCTGCGCGGCGCGTTCGTGAACGTGCGCGGTGGGGGTGCGGTCGATCAGGAGACTGAGCAATTCCGGCCGGCTGTAGTGGCCGCGCGAGTCCATCATCTGCTTGCGCTTGTCGATCAGCGTGAAGTCGAGGTCGGCGATAAGCACGCCTTCGCCCGAGCGGATGGGCTCGCCCAGCAAGGTTCCATCGGGGGCGACGATCGCGGTGAAGCAACCGCCGGAGATCGGGCCGATGTTGCAGCCAGTGTCCTTCATCATTTGCGCCTGCTGATCGGGATCCAGCCAGGCGGTCGCGCTGACGACGAAGCACGCAGACTCCAGCGCATGCTGCCGGATGTTGACCTCGGTCTGCTCGGAAAACAGGTCGCCGAAGATGGAGCCCGGATACATGGCGGAGTGGATCTGCTCGCCGTCGGCCATCATCGCGTACCGCGCCAAAGGATTGTAATGCTCCCAGCATGCCAGCTGACCGATGCGGCCGATCTTGCTATCGACGGCGCGCAGGCCCGAGCCGTCTCCCTGGCCCCAGATCATACGCTCGTGATAGGTGGGCGAGATCTTGCGGCGCCTCTGGATCAAGGTGCCGTCGGCATCGAAGAGAAGCTGTGTGTTGTACAGGGTGCCGCCGTCACGCTCGTTCACGCCGATGGACACGACGACTCCCGCCCGCCTGGCGGCTTCGCTGATGGCGTCGGTGGCAGAAGACGGCACCGTCACCGCTTGGTTGAACAGCTTCCGCTGCTCAGGTCCGGCGATGTTCTGCAAGGGGGACTGGACGAACGAAAAGTACGGGTAGTAAGGCACCACGGTCTCCGGGAACGTGGCGAACTGCACCCCCTGCCGGCCTAGCTCGTGGATCTTCCGCACGACCTTCTCGACCGTTCCCTCGCGGCTATAGAGGACGGGACTCAGTTGGACTGCGGCGGCTTTAACAACTCTCATTGCAATCTCCTCGGCTAGTGAAAACGGGCATACCGGTTGAAGACAAAGTCGCGATCATTGCTGCTTCCGAAGCGATCTGAAGGCGGCGCGCAGCTCGGCGGAGCAAAGCTCCGGCTGCTCCCACGCGGCGAAGTGGCCGCCTTTGGCGAGCTTGTTGTAATAGATGAGCTTGGGATACGCCCGCTCTGTCCAACTCCGCGGGGCTTGATACTTGTTAACTGGCATGAGCCACGGCGGTGTCAACGATCCACTCCAACGGTCGCGGCTGAAAATTCAGTTCGCGTTTTGCCTTGGCATTCGATACGCCTCGCATCTGAGTCCCGTAGTAAACCGCATCCGCACCACTCGCTTTCAGAGCATCCTCAACCGATACCTGCGGCGGTGGTGGAGCATTCAGCCATTGAGCAAACGCAGGGAGCCATTCGCGCACCGCTAAAGGTTGATCATTCGCAACCAGATAAATCCCAGGATTGCCTTGCCCTGCTGCTGCAACGGTGGCAATCGCCGCGTCCTCAATGTGTAACCACGACCAGACGCCTTCGCCATTCCCGACGATCGGGAACTGTTGCTGTCGCACCTGTTGGGCAACATCGCCATCGGGGGTGAACCAGGTGCCGGGTCCATAGAAGAAGCCATAACGCAGGGCAATGTTGGGATTTCCCAGTAAGCGATGCTCAAGCTCAGTTACTACGCGGGCATCTGCCGCAACCGCAGGCGAGGCATCAAATGCCAGAGGCGTTTCTTCATCTGCCAATCCAGGACCGGGAACCGCCCAGAATGCGATCGACTGCCTCAGGTAACGCCGCACACCCGCCGCTTGCGCGGCTGCCAGCACATTGGCACCCCCTTCTAAACGGAGGCGAGTGTTGAAGGCGGCGGCGGCACTCATTGACTCACGGGTGTAGTGTCTGGGTAGGGCCGTGAGTTGTTCAATCACGACTTCCGGCTGAGCGCGACTGACAACCGCTTTGACCGCATCGGTATCAAATACATCCGCGATCGCAGGTTCGATGCCTTGTTCCACTTAAGCCTGAGCTTTTTCTGGAGAACGGGTCAGAGCAATGAGAGCGTGTCCTTTGGCAAGCAATTCCGCGATCAGCGGACGACCGATCGCTCCCGTTCCCCCTACAACAAAAATCTTCATCTGTGACCCTCCTGTTGAAGTATGGTGTGGCGCTGGTGGTCCGGCGCAGGGCCGAGGCGACCGCCGCCGCCGGCTGGCCGTCACCGTCGTTGTGGTCGAGAAGCCAGGCTACCAGGCCGACGGGTGAATCCGCGATTCCGTATAACGTTTGCGGGCGCGTCCCCATCATGTTGGCGTAGGCGACTTGCTTGTATGTCGAGACCAGCTGCTCGTAGGCGCGTCTTTCGTCGGCTTAGAGACCGGATAGCGCCGGGTCGCCGGCCTGGAGAGCCTTGTCGACGTCAGCTGGAACGGTGCCAGGCATGTTGGTGTGGATGGCCAGCAAACCCGCAGGTGCCTGCAAGCCCATCTGGTCGACGACAAACGCACCCCCGTCCCCGCCCTGGGTGAGTTAGCAAGTGTAGCCGAGGCGCTTCATCTCCTACGGATTGAAATCCTTGAATCGATCCCTGGCGCCGAGCGGCGGATAGGCCCAGACATGCACCCAGTCGGTCTTCTTGACCGGGGTGTGGCAGGTCAGGCATTCCGACTTGTAGTTCTTCGTGGTCGGCTTGGTGCGGTCGGCGGCATCGAACAGCGCCCAGCCCCAGCCGTCGCCCCACAGGCCGCTGTCCTTGAAGCGCCCCTTGGTGTCATTGATCATCACGAACCAGCCCGCGTCCTCATCCCAAAACGAGGCGTGGCCGGTGGTCATCTTCGTGGCGCGAGCCTTCTGTAGTTCCTTGACCAGCATGGCACCATCCGGAAATTGCTTGGTGCGCCGGTAGTGCTCGACCGAGTCCGGGTCGAGATAGACCTGGTGGAACTGCGCCTGACCGCCGAACTGGTCGCCCCCGGCGACGCTGAAAGTGCCGATGAAGGTGAACTTCGTTCGGTAATCCTGCGGCACGGTAATCGTGCCGTCCGGTTTCACGTACTTTTCAAAGGTCTTTGAATAGGAAGGCGATTCGGCCAGGACTCCGGCTGTGAAGGCGACCAGGCCGGCCGCACCGGTAAAGGCGATCAGGCTGCGGTCCATATCATCTCTCCTCTTTTGACTTCGCTTTGTGGCTGACAGGAATGACCCGTCGATGGTTAGACGCCGGGAATAAGAATTTCAAAAGCCCTTTTTCTTAAAAAGGGAAGATACGACTGGACCCGTTAGCTGTCAATCACGCGCCATCTTGTCCGGAATCGGGAGCTATCCAGCTATTCACCGGCCCGAAGTGCCGGGTTTCTGGGCGTTTTGGGGGCGTGCGCGAGTGCAGGCCCAAAGGGAGGTATCGGCTCACGGACTGAACCGGATGAGAGGGGCCGTTTGGGATCAAGCCGTTGTGAGGCGATCGAAGGACTGCGCGATATGGGTAGTGCCATCTCGGTAAGGTGTCTTCAGCCGGAGCACCACCCCCGCCTTCGCGGGGGCAGGCTCTGTCCGGCCCGGTGCAGTATTCATGGACAACTCCTTCGCTAGCGCTGGAATGCGCTTGCAGGATAGATAGAGAGTACGAGTCCGCCCTAGGAGCCTGTCGGACTTAGGTTGAACACCAAAGCCATAACGTGCGTGTTGAGCGCCAAAATCGAGGTTCGGGTGGTCATCAAGGCGATCGACTCCGTGAGTTGATGATGGACAGACTCTTC
>JBOIEG010001206.1:0-1153 GCA_050740915.1 Gammaproteobacteria bacterium
ATCGTACTGGGGGGCCGCGCCCTGCGCCGGGCGATGGGGACGGCGCTCAGCTACAAATACGAGGGGGTGAAACGGCACGATGTCTACGAAGGCAACGCCAAGGCGCAACAGGCTGAGGCACGCATGGGTGCGCTGCCGCCGGACGTGCTCGAAGGGACACGGCGCGCCCGGCATGCTCCCGAGCGGCGAAAGCCAACCGCTGCCAAATTCCGGGGCTTCCGCGGCTGGCGCTCCTCGACGGCGTCGGAACCGTCGCCATGACGCCGGTCCATGTAGCTATCGCTCTGTTGCGCGCGTTCATGCAAGGCGCTCAGCGGGCGTGGAATCGGCACTGGGGTAGAATTTGCGTGACAGCAAGGGTTCGGTGGTGTAACCTTCCTTTCTACTAGTAAATTAAACAGCTACCTGAAACGGTAGCCCCTTCCCCGGTCTCTAACCGGGCAAATCGCTCCGCTTAGGCGTTGTAGCGTCTTGCATCGGGATGATGCATGCTCTTAACGAATACGGCAGGGAAGCTTGCCCAGGGGGTGCAAATCTCCGCTCGTTACCGTAGGTAAGTAAGCACTTCTTCCGTCCGGTAATGCCCCATCAGCTGGCTGGTTCGCTCCAGCGCCATCGACCAAGTTATCCCGGAGCGCGTGAGCTCATCCACGCGCTGCTGCGCGAAGGTGTGCCGCAGACCGTGGATCCCGTGGCTGTACCCCAATGCGCGTTGACTGGCACGTGTCCACTGCTGGGACAAGCGGTTTCCGGCGGGTAGGGCGTAGTATTGCTTGGTGCTGTGTTCGAGACCGCGGTGGATAAAGTCGCGCGGTGTTTCAAGCCGGATGGACTCGAGCGAGCGCGCGGTCTCGGGGTGGACAGAGGATAAGTACTCATGGCCCCCTTTGCCTATGAACGTGAAGCGGGGCCAGTCCTCTCGACCTAAGAAGCGATCGGGGCGCAACTGATCGAGCCTGGCATTACGGAGTGGCCGCTCTTCGGCCGGGCATAGGGACGCTAAGTCTTCGACCCGGCAGCCGCTTTCCACCAGGACCCCCGTGGCCAGTCGCGCGGCGGGGGAGAGCAGACATTGAACGAGCCTGATCTGGTTTGCTGTATAAGCTCGGCTTATTTGGTTTTGGGCTTCTTGGCTCCGACTTGGAACAGTGAG
>JBOIEG010001207.1:0-10514 GCA_050740915.1 Gammaproteobacteria bacterium
GCTCGGGATCTCGCGTTCCGGCGGTGCTCGGAATCCTCATGTATTTCAATATACACTGCGGTTCCTGCGCTCCGGCGGAACGCGACCTTCCTTCGCTCGCGACGGTTTTTTCACAAACTCTCAGCTACCATCGGTAGTGCGCGAAAGCCCGGTTCGCCTCCGCCATGCGATGCGTGTCTTCGCGCTTTTTCACCGCAGTGCCTTTATTTTCGTAGGCATCCAAAAGCTCGCCTGCCAAACGCAGACCCATCGTTTTCTCGCCTCGCTTGCGTGAGGCATCCACTAACCAGCGCATCGCCAAGGTTATGCGCCTATTTGAACGCACCTCGATAGGAACTTGATATGTCGCTCCTCCCACCCGGCGGGACTTGACCTCGACATGCGGGCGCACGTTTTCCAAGGCCGTATTAAAAATCTCCAAGGGGTCGCCTTTGCCACTTTGCTGCGCCTTGGCCAAGGCGCCGTATATGATCTTTTCCGCCAGCGATTTTTTGCCATTCTTCATGATCATGTTGATGAATTTGGCTACCGTTCCATCCCCATATTTCGGGTCCGGAAGAATCGAACGCTTGGCCGCTACTCGCCTTCGTGACATCGCGATAAACTCTACTTCCAGAAACTACGTTTTGGGCCGCTTGGCTCCGTACTTCGATCGGCCACGGCGCCGTTCGGCCACCCCTGAGGTATCCAGCGTACCACGCACCGTGTGATAGCGAACCCCAGGAAGATCCTTCACCCGCCCACCTCGGATCAGAATGACGGAATGCTCCTGCAGGTTATGCCCTTCCCCACCGATATAGGTTGTGACCTCCTGACCATTGGTCAATCGAACCCGAGCCACTTTGCGTAACGCGGAGTTAGGCTTTTTCGGTGTCGTCGTGTACACACGAGTACAAACGCCACGCCTTTGGGGACACCCCTCCAGCGCTGGAACACGGCTCTTAATCCGCTGGCGTTTGCGCGGGTTTCTGACTAGTTGGTTAATGGTTACCATGAGAACCCACGCGGATCCTTGCCCCGCGTTTTGCTACCCCCTCGTATCAATTGCTTCTGCTCGCCGAAAATTTTCGTTGCCCTAAAAAAACGACAGGCAGGATTGCTCCCGCCTGTCCGAGGCGGAAGACTATAGCTTGCCCTCAACTTATCTGTCAAGACGGAAACGTATTCAGGGCACTTCGAAAAGCAAAAAATGCGATTTGTGCTTTGCTCCATTTTTCAAACCGTTACCCTGTTTGCGCCTGCGCGGTATATCCCCTAGACCGCCGGGCATTTCGAATTAATCGAAATGCCTTCACGCGCTCTTTGTTTGTTCCTGGACCTCCCGGCGCTCATGAGCGCTCGCCAATTCATTGGCTAGCCGTTGCTCCAACAGGAGCCCCGTGTCTTCCTGCGACTCGATCGCCTCCTCATGCCATCGTTGCCCGCGATACCCTGTCCCTGCCGGTATCAGGCGCCCAACGATAACGTTTTCTTTTAGGCCTCGAAGATCATCACATTTGCCGGTCACCGCCGCTTCCGTTAGCACTCGGGTGGTTTCTTGGAACGATGCAGCAGACACAAACGATTCTGTCGCCAAAGAAGCCTTTGTGATACCGAGCAGTACCTGCTCCCATTGCGCCGGTTGTTTTCCTTCTGCTTGCATGAGATCGTTCTCTTCGAGAACGCGTTCTTTCTCTGCTCGCTCTCCGCGCAGGAACTGCGTATCGCCCGGCTCTGTCACCTCGACCTTGCGCAACATCTGGCGAACGATGACCTCGATATGCTTATCGTTGATCTTCACACCCTGCAACCGGTAGACATCCTGTACCTCGTTTACGATATACGCCGTGAGCCGCTCAACTCCCTTTAGGCGCAGAATGTCATGCGCATCCAACACCCCGTCAACGATCACGTCACCCTGCTCGATGTGCTCTCCCTCAATAACATTGACATGCCGCCACTTAGGAATTAACAGCTCTACCGCCTCGGCGTCGTTAGGGGTCACCACAACCCGCTGCTTTCCCTTAGTATCCCTGCCAAAACTCATGATGCCACTGGTCTCTGCCAGAATGGCAGGTTCTTTGGGCTTTCTCGCTTCGAACAAATCGGCGACACGGGGTAAGCCGCCCGTAATATCGCGTGTTTTAAAAGACTCTTGCGGGACACGCGCGATGACATCGCCGACCGTTACTCTTTGCCCTTCCTCTACCGTGATCACCGCCCTCGGCGGCAGCGGATAATGAGCAGGGATCTCGGTATCCGGAAGATAGAGGTCCTCGCCGGTATCCGTTACCACCTTGAGTGTCGGACGCAGATCTTTGGCGCTGGGGCCGCGCTGCTTGGGATCAGCTACCACCAGCCGCGTCAACCCTGTTTCCTCAACCTCACTTTGCACGGTCACACCTTCGACGATGTCCGCGAAAGTGATTTTCCCTGTAAGCTCCGTAATCAAGGGATGGGTATGGGGATCCCACGTCGCCACCACCTGACCCGGGTTAACAATATCACCATCGACCGCGGTGACCGTGGCGCCGTACGGCACCTTGTACCGCTCACGCTCGCGGCCTACTTCATCGATCACCGAAAGCTCGCCTGAGCGCGACACCGTCACCGCACTCCCGTCGCCGTGCCTGAGTAGTTTTATGTGGTGTAGCTTTACGATACCCTTGGCCTTGACTTGAATACTGTTAACCGCGGCGGCACGCGATGCGGCGCCGCCAATATGGAAGGTGCGCATAGTTAGCTGCGTCCCTGGCTCGCCGATGGATTGGGCGGCGATCACGCCCACGGCTTCACCGATATTGACAAGATGGCCACGTGCAAGGTCCCGCCCATAACATTTTGCACAAACGCCATAACGCGTCTCGCAGGTGATGGCAGAGCGCACAACGATGTGATCGATGCCGTGCTCTTCTAGCTGCTCAACCCAACGTTCATCCAACAAGGTACCTGCGGGTATTAACAGGTCTTCTTTTCCGAGCCGGTATACGTCTTGCGCGCTAGCACGCCCCAACACCCGCTCGCGCAGCGGCTCCATGATGTCGCCCCCTTCGATGAGCGATGCCATACCAAGGCCCTTTGTGGTGCCGCAATCCTCTTCGCTCACCACGAGATCTTGTGCCACATCGACTAGGCGACGGGTGAGATAACCGGAATTCGCCGTCTTCAATGCCGTATCCGCCAAACCTTTGCGCGCCCCGTGAGTGGAAATGAAATATTGGAGGACATCTAATCCCTCGCGGAAGTTTGCCGTGATGGGGGTTTCAATAATCGAGCCGTCCGGCTTAGCCATCAAGCCTCGCATGCCCGCGAGTTGCCGGATCTGTGCCGCCGACCCCCGCGCACCCGAATCGGCCATCATAAAGATGGGGTTGAATGAGCGCTGCCTAAGCTCCTTGCCGTGAATGCTAACGATCTCCGTTCCCAACTTCTCCATCATAGCCTTCGCCACTACCTCGTTGGTGTGCGCCCAGATGTCAACCACCTTGTTGTACCGTTCTCCCACGGTGACCAAACCGTTCGCGTACTGTTCTTCGATCTCTTTTACGCCCTCTTCGGCTTCGGCAATGATCTGCGCCTTTTCGTCCGGTACTACCATGTCGTCGACTCCGATCGAGATCCCAGCCCGGGTGGCATGGTAAAAGCCGGTGTACATGAGCCTATCCGCAAAAACCACTGTGTCCTTCAAACCCACCGTTCGACAACATGCGTTTATCAACGTGGAGATATTCTTCTTATTTAGGTCACAGTTGACCAGATCAAAGGACAGCCCCGCCGGCAACAACTCCGACAACAGTGCGCGCCCGGTCGTGGTTTCCACGAGCTGAGTTTTTCTTTGCGATTCTGCGCCATTGTTGATGGGTTTTGGAGAGATCCGCACCCTAACCTTGGCATGAAGCTCTGCTTCACCCGATTCGTAGGCGCGATGTGCCTCAGCGATATCGGAAAACGTCATACCTTCGCCCTTCGCCCCAACAGCGGCGCGCGTCAGGTAATAAAGGCCCAATACGACATCTTGGGTGGGTACGATGATCGGTTCGCCATTGGCCGGGGACAGGATGTTATTGGTGGACATCATGAGCACCCTCGCCTCAAGCTGCGCTTCCAACGACAGAGGCACATGTACGGCCATCTGATCCCCATCGAAATCGGCGTTAAACGCCGTACAGACAAGTGGATGTAACTGGATCGCCTTGCCCTCAATGAGGATCGGCTCGAAAGCTTGGATCCCCAAGCGGTGCAATGTCGGTGCTCGGTTGAGCAAGACGGGATGTTCCCGGATGACTTCCTCTAGGATATCCCACACTTCGGCCCCTTCGCGCTCCACCATCTTCTTTGCCGCCTTGATAGTGGTTGCCATTCCACGGCGTTCCAGCTTGCTAAAGATAAACGGTTTGAATAGCTCTAGCGCCATCTTCTTCGGCAGACCGCACTGGTGCAATTTCAGCGTCGGCCCAACCACGATGACAGAACGACCTGAATAATCAACCCGCTTTCCAAGCAGATTCTGGCGAAAACGTCCTTGCTTCCCTTTGATCATGTCGGCAAGGGACTTTAGCGGTAAACGGTTGGTACCGGTGATCGCCCGCCCCCGGCGGCCATTGTCCAATAAGGCGTCCACCGATTCCTGCAGCATGCGCTTTTCGTTGCGCACGATGATATCGGGCGCATTTAGGTCCAACAAGCGACGCAAGCGGTTGTTGCGATTGATCACGCGCCGGTAGAGATCGTTCAGATCGGAGGTCGCGAAACGTCCACCATCGAGCGGCACTAAGGGTCTGAGCTCCGGTGGCAACACGGGCAACACCTTCAGTACCATCCACTCCGGTCGGTTACCCGAACCAAGAAACGCTTCCATTAACTTGAGCCGCTTGGTCAACTTTTTGACCTTGGTCTCTGAGGAGGTGGTTGGAAGCTCGTTGCGGATGTTTTCTACTTCCTTCTTCAGGTCGAGAGTGCGCAACAACTGGTAAACAGCTTCCGCTCCCATACGGGCGTCGAAGTCGTCGCCATATTGCTCGATCGCGTCCAAGTAGCCTTCTTCTGAGAGAAGCTGTCCTCGTTCCAACTCGGTCAACCCGGGATCAATGACCACGTACGCCTCGAAATACAAAATCCGTTCGATCTCACGCAGCGTAATGTCCAACAACAATCCCATGCGCGAGGGCAAGGATTTCAAAAACCAAATGTGGGCCACGGGGCTGGCGAGATCGATGTGCCCCATGCGTTCTCGACGCACTTTGGCAAGGGTAACTTCCACACCGCATTTTTCGCACACCACGCCACGGTGTTTCAGTCGCTTGTACTTGCCACACAGGCACTCATGATCCTTTACCGGACCGAAGATCTTGGCGCAGAACAAGCCATCGCGCTCGGGTTTGAAAGTGCGGTAGTTAATCGTCTCTGGCTTCTTCACCTCTCCATAGGACCACGACCGGATCTTCTCAGGCGAAGCGAGCCCGATCACGATGGCATTGAAATCTTCCAGCTTGCTCTGTTGCGTTAAAAGATTAAGCAGATCTTTCAAAGCAGTCCCTCCTCATTCGGGAGCGTACTTGAGGCTAACGTTTCAGGAATGTTAACTGCGCCTATCGAGGTCTAGATCCAAGGCGAGCGAGCGCATTTCCTTCAACAACACGTTAAATGACTCCGGCATGCCGGCTTCCATTCGATGATCTCCGTCGACGATATGCTTGTACATCTTAGTACGTCCGTTTACGTCATCGGACTTGACGGTCAGCATCTCCTGTAAGGTGTACGCAGCACCATAGGCTTCCAGCGCCCATACCTCCATTTCACCGAAACGCTGACCACCAAACTGCGCTTTGCCACCGAGCGGTTGTTGCGTTACCAGACTGTAGGGGCCGGTCGATCGCGCGTGCATCTTGTCGTCCACCAGGTGATTTAGCTTCATCATGTACATGTAGCCAACGGTAACCTGGCGATCAAAGGGCAATCCCGTGCGCCCATCACGCAACACCGTCTGGCCCGACCGGGGGAGCCCCGCCAGTTCTAGCATATCCTTGATCTCTTCCTCTTTGACGCCGCCAAACACGGGGGTTTCAATCGGTACTCCATGGCGCAGGTTGGAAGCCAATCCCAACGCCTCCTCATCGCTAAGGGTGTTCAGATCTTCGGCTTTTCCGCTCGAGTTATAGATGCGCTCTAGCAACTCGCGGACCTCGGACACTCTGGCGTGCGTATTGACCAATCGAGCGATTTTTTTCCCAAGCTCTTTGGAAGCCCACCCAAGGTGGGCTTCCAACACTTGCCCCACGTTCATGCGCGACGGCACGCCAAGGGGGTTCAACACCATGTCAACAGGCGTACCGTCATCCATGAACGGCATGTCTTCCACCGGAACAATCGTCGATATCACTCCCTTGTTTCCATGTCGGCCCGCTATCTTGTCCCCCGGCTGCATGCGACGCTTGACAGCCAGATAGACCTTAACCATCTTTAGCATACCGGGCGCTAGGTTATCACCGCTGGTCAGCTTTTTACGTTTCTCCGCAAAGCGCTCGTCGAATTCCTTCGCAACTTGGTTCAGTTGCTCCAAGGCCCGCTCCAACTGCTGGTTAGCGGGCTCGTTGTGAAGACGGATCTCAAACCATTGTTGGCGATCCAGCTCAGCCAAATAGGCTTTCGTGATTTTGGTGTCCAGCTTAAGCAGCTTAAGCTCCTTAGGTCCACCCTCAGCTACCTTATCGACGAGCAGTCTTTCTACACGCGAGTAGACATCGTCCTCAAGGATGCGCAACTGATCATCGAGGTCTTGTTTCACGCGCTTTAGTTCGCTTTTCTCAATGGCTAAGGCACGCGCATCTTTTTCTATCCCATCGCGGGTAAATACCTGTACATCGATCACCGTTCCACTCATACCGGAAGCAACCCGCAGCGAGGTATCTTTAACATCCGAGGCCTTCTCACCAAATATCGCACGCAACAGCTTCTCTTCAGGAGTCAACTGCGTCTCGCCCTTGAGGGTGACCTTTCCAACCAGGATGTCACCCGGATTTACCTCTGCACCGATATAGACGATGCCGGATTCATCAAGGTTAGCTAGCGTGCCCTCGCTTACGTTTGGGATATCCGCCGAGATTTCCTCCGCCCCTAACTTGGTGTCTCGCGCAACACAAGTCAGCTCTTCGATGTGTATGCTGGTGTAGCGGTCATCTTCGACCACTCGTTCAGAAACGAGAATCGAGTCCTCGAAGTTATAGCCGTTCCAAGGCATGAACGCGACGAGCATGTTCTGCCCCAGCGCGAGCTCCCCCAAATCCGTGGCGGGCCCATCGGCTAGAACATCTCCCCGCTCGATGCGATCCCCTGGTGTTATTAAAGGCTTTTGATTGATGCAGGTATTCTGATTCGAACGCGTATATTTTGTTAGGTTATAGATATCCACACCGGGTTCGCCAGTGTCGGTTTCATCGTCGTTGACCCGCACCACGATTCGACTCGCGTCGACCGAATCCACCACCCCCCCGCGTTTCGCCACCGCCGTCACGCCCGAATCAGTGGCGACCTTACGTTCCATGCCTGTGCCGATCAACGGCTTTTCGGCTTGTAGCGTGGGTACCGCCTGGCGTTGCATGTTGGAACCCATCAAGGCCCGGTTCGCATCATCATGCTCGAGAAATGGGATTAGCGACGCCGCAACCGAGACGATTTGCATAGGCGACACATCCATGTATTGCACCTTGTCCGGGGTAGACAGAGTAAACTCGTTTTGATTTCGGCACGAGATCAGCTCGTCGAGCAGCTTACCCCGTTCATCCAATTTGGCGTTTGCCTGGGCGATCACGTATTGGCCTTCTTCGATTGCTGACAAAAACTCGACGTCTTGCGTTACTCTTCCGGCAACGACCTTGCGGTAAGGGGTTTCTAAAAACCCGTGCCTATTGGTACGGGCGTAAACGGCCAAGGAATTAATGAGCCCGATGTTGGGCCCTTCGGGGGTTTCTATGGGACACACCCGCCCGTAGTGCGTCGGATGGACGTCCCTCACCTCAAACCCGGCGCGCTCGCGAGTTAACCCACCGGGTCCTAAAGCGGAGACCCGTCGTTTGTGCGTGACTTCGGACAAGGGGTTGTTCTGGTCCATAAACTGCGATAACTGGCTGGAACCGAAAAATTCCTTGACCACTGCCGACATGGGCTTCGCGTTGATTAGTTCCTGCGGCGTTAATCCTTCGCTCTCCGCGAGATTGAGGCGTTCCTTAACCGCCCGTTCCACCCGAACCAAACCCACCCGGAACTGGTTCTCCGCCATCTCACCCACGCTACGCACCCGGCGGTTGCCCAAATGATCAATATCATCTACGGTACCGGAGCCATTACGGATCTGGATAAGCATCTGCACCACATCGATGATGTCTTCCTTAGATAATATGGCGGGACCCTCCGGCTCCGCTCGTCCAACTCGGCGGTTGAACTTCATGCGCCCCACAGCCGACAAGTCGTACCTTTCCGGGCTAAAGAAAAGATTCCGAAACAGGTTTTCGGCTGCCTCCTTTGTCGGTGGCTCACCAGGGCGCATCATGCGATAGATCTCGACCTGGGCTTCTAAAGAGGAATGGGTAGGATCGATGCGCAGGGTATCGGAAATATAGGACCCACAATCAAGCTCATTGGAATAAATGGTCTCCAACGTCTCTATGCGTGCTTGTTCGAGCTTTTCAAGCAGCGTTTCGGTGATCTCGCTATTTGCTTCGGCCAGGAGCTCTCCGCTCGATAAATCCACCATAGGCCTGGCGAGCACTTTAGCTATCAAATACGACTTTGGAACAACTATTTTGCCAACACCCGCTTTTTCGATAGCGCGAATATGGCGTACCGTAATGCGTTTTTCTTTCTCGACTAAGGTTTTGCCACTCGCATCTTTGATGTCGAAGGAAAGCGTCTCACCGCGCAGCCTGTCGGGGACTAAATCCAGCTCTATTCCGAGCTTGGTCATGGCATACCGATTGGTATCGAAAAAGATCGCCAACATCTCCTCCGTGCTTAACCCCAAGGCCCGCAACAACACAGTGGCTGGAATTTTCCGGCGCCGATCGATACGCACGTAGAGATAGTCTTTGGGATCAAACTCAAAATCCAACCATGAACCCCGGTAGGGAATGACCCGCGCAGAAAACAAAAGCTTACCCGAGGAATGCGTCTTACCCCTGTCGTGATCAAAAAAGACCCCCGGTGAGCGGTGCAGTTGGGAGACGATCACCCGCTCCGTGCCGTTTATCACAAACGTTCCGTTCTCGGTCATGAGCGGGAGCTCACCCATGTAAACTTCCTGCTCTTTAATGTCCTTGACCCGCTTCTCGGCACCGGATTCCTTATCGTAAATGATCAAGCGTACCCTTACTCGTATCGAGGCGGCATAGGTCAAGCCACGGATCTGGCATTCCTTAACATCAAACACCGGCGCTCCGAGCCGATAGCTCAGATACTCCAAAGCGGCGTATCCGGAATAGCTCACTATCGGAAACACCGACTTGAAGGCGGTGTGCAAACCACACTCTTCCCTTTGCTCGGGCGGCACATCCTCTTGCAAAAACTGCCGGTAGGAGTCGATCTGTGTGGCCAGTAAATAGGGGGCTTCTAGGATCGGGGGACGTTTACTGAATCCCTTACGAATACGCTTTTTTTCAGTAAAAGAATAAGCCATAACAATCCTCACCTCGGGAACTGCACTTTTGAACGCAAACCGATATTATCCGCGGACAGAAAATACAAATGGCGGGTGGCATTCCCAGCAGCCATTCGCAATGGGCAAACCGCGCCGCTTTCAGGCCCGGAAGTCGTTTGCAAAACCATGCGGGGCGCGCGCATCCCCGACACCGACGCACGCTGAACAAATCGGGTCAAGGACTCTTTCAACATCCGCCAAGGCGCGCCATAAACGAGCGGCGAATCACTTAACCTGCACGCTCGCGCCGGCTTCTTCAAGCTTTTTCTTTATCTCTTCCGCTTCCTCCTTGCCAATACCCTCTTTAACCGGGGAGGGGACACCCTCGACCAGATCTTTCGCTTCTTTAAGCCCCAGCGTGGTGATCGCGCGCACGGCCTTGATGACCGCCACTTTGTTTTCTCCAAAACCCGCGAGCACGACATCGAATTCGGTCTTCTCTTCCACCGCTTCTGCCGCAGCGGCAGCGCCCGCAGCGGCGACAGGGCCTACCGCCACCGCCGCTGACACCCCGAATTTCTCTTCCATCGCCTCGACCAGCTCGACGACCTCTAGTACGGTCATGTTAGCGATCGTTTCTAATATTTCCTCTTTGGATACGGCCATGATTGTTCTCCTGGACTGCTTTATAGAAAAGCTGGATCGTGCTCAGAGCTTGTAAAAAACCTGCTGCGCTCGGGCGGAACACGACCTCCCGTCGCTCGCTACGATTTTTTCACAAGTGTAGTGTCCCTTAAATAACTTTACAGTTAAGCCGCCTTCTTTTTCCCTCGGGGCAGGGTGGATCTGGGCTTGATCTGCTCCATCTTGACCCGCGCCCGCTCGATCTTCTTGATGACGTCCTCGA
>JBOIEG010001208.1:0-1233 GCA_050740915.1 Gammaproteobacteria bacterium
CCCCATGTCTCCAGCGGCGTGCGTTCAGCCGGCTGCAACTTGATCGCTACGCTGGTGTTCGGCATGAGCGAGACCATAGCAATCACTGGAAAGTCTGTAAAGTTATTTAAGGGACACTACACTAGTAGCCGAAGCTGCCGAAGTCATTGCCGAGGTCGATTCCGTCGATGTCGCGCCCTCGGCGCAGGCGGAAGTTCACCACCCCGCCCAGGGCGTAATTGTCATAGAGGGCTGAGGAGGGACCGCGGATGACGTCTACGCCCTCATAGGCATGCGGATCGGTGATGTCGGTGCGGGACAGGCCGTCCGACTGCGTGACCGGGAAGCCGTCCTCGTAGACCTTGATATTGCGCACCGCAAAGGCTTGCTTGGCCCCCGATCCCCGGATGGAGATCCCGACGTCACGCGGGCCGTTGCCTTGTTTGAGAAAAACGCCCGCTGTCTCTTCCACGATCTCTTTCAAGCTGAAGCCTGTGACGTTGTCGATCTTGTCGCGTGCGACGGTACCGATGGCACGCCCGGCCGGTCTGGATTGGATACGGCTGCCCGCAGATTCGGGCAGTTGGCCGAGTACCACGATGGGTTCGAGCTCAACCGCGGTGTCACTCTCCGCCGGCCTAGCGGGCTCGGGCGCGCCAGTCCCGGTGCCGGGTTCGGCGGGCGTTGCTTCGTCGAGCTCCGCGAGCTCGCGACGGATCCTCTGTAGTTCTTCCAACAATTTCTGCTTTCGCTGCGCCTTCTCTGCGGTGGCGCCCGGCCGTGGTTCTAAGCTTGGTTTGGATTGAGAGTCTTCCGCCATCACCGCTGGAGGAAAGATACAGAAGGCTGCGATTGCCGCAGCCCATGCTCGCTGGTACATGTGATCTCTCCCGTTTTGTTCTTATAAGCGAGCACTATATATTGATCACAGAAACCTGCACAATGCGACAAATTGTCGCACCCTTGGCGCTGTTTGACCGGCGTCCACCGGGCTGCGGGGGCGCCCCGTCCGCGCATCTCGCGGGCCTATGACAACGCACGATTTTACCAGCCCAAAGAGCTGCCCCAGGCGATACCGGATCGGGCCCGCGTTCCTGCCCCCGCTCTGTCTTTGGCGGAAGGGCCAGAAGCAATTGACACCGTCTCCCGATTGCTCTACCTTGGTTCTCCTAGCGCCGATTTGATTTCAGCTTGCAGGCGCTTAATAAGTATGGCTAAAGCGATGGGACCTGCTTTAGCGATGGCTTCAGCGGG
>JBOIEG010001209.1:0-1047 GCA_050740915.1 Gammaproteobacteria bacterium
CGTGAGTACGCGTGCGGATGTGGCCGATGCCGAGCGGCAATCCTGGCTGGGTGCGCTGCAACGCCTGGCATTGCGATTTCTCGTCGCAACACAGCACCAACGCACGATCCGGGGGATTGAGATACAGGCTGATCACATCCCAGAATTCCGCCTCGAAGTGCTTGTCCCGAGACAGCTTGAAGGTGTGCACCAGATGCGGCTTGATGTCGTTGGCGCTCCACAGCCGCTGTACCGTTGCGGGCGATACCTGCATGTGGCACGCCATAGCGCGCACACTCCAGCGCGTGCGGCCAGCAGGTGGTTGAACCGCTTCGGTGAGCACCCGCTCTATGGTTTGTGGGGAAATCGAGCCCTTCCGCCCGCGCCCCTTGGCGTCGATCAGCCCCGCCATGCCGTTGCGCTGAAACCGACGCTCCCAAATAGCCACCACCGGACGATTCACGCCTACTTCCTGCGCCGTGGCCTCTTGAGTCTTTCCCTCGGCGCGCAGCAGAACAATACGCGCCCGGCGAACCTCCCGTTGAGTCGAGCTCGGCGCGCGAACCAGGCGAGACAATTCCCGTCGTTGCTGCTCGCTCAACTCCAACTTCAAAACAGATCGGGCCGTGTGCGCGCTCCTTCTCCCCCGGGTCAGCCGAGCCTAGCACACTCTCATTCATTTGTATAGACATTTACGAGACACTACACTAGCTGTCTCGATCGCCTTTGCGTGAGGTCGAAAAACCCTCGATTTGGGTCAAAAGTATTCATAGCACAAGCACCTCCGACTAACGCAGCGCCCGCCGCGAGCGCGCACTGCAAAAAGTCCCGTCGAGTGATCCCGGATGCTGTCTCGGCGGGTGCATCTGTTTCGGCCATAACATGTTCACGAGAATCCACCATCGCTCACCTCTACCTACCCAATGACGATCCGCGCTGCGCGCGGATTAGCCTGGATATAGCCAGTACCGCATAATGGGCATGTAGATCAATACTCACCTGGAGCTCAGCCATGAAACACTCTAGCACACTGTACATTGGTCTGGATGTCCATAAAGAGTCCATCGC
>JBOIEG010001210.1:0-3208 GCA_050740915.1 Gammaproteobacteria bacterium
ATCGAGGCCATTGAGGTCCGGAAGAGAAACGTCAAGCACCAGGCAGCTCGGAGCAGGGACTCGCGGGCGGGCGAGGAATGCTTGTGCGGACGCAAAGACTTCAGGCTGCCAGCCTGCGCAGCGGATCAGCGATTCCAGCGATTCGCGCACCGAGACGTCGTCGTCAACAACGAAAACGATCGGTGTATCTTGCAACATAGGTGATGACCTCACTGAATTCATGTCTATCCCACAGGGTGCAAGACGTGGCGCATCGCTCAGCTCACTCGAAGCGCGGCATTGAGCGCCTCAAGCAGCGCCGTCTCGGTGAATGGCTTGAACAGGCACTCCACGGCGCCACGTTCGAGCATGCGCGGACGGACGGTCTCATCTCTGTGAGCGGTGATGAAGACGATCGGAATCTCTTGCCGCAGACGCGTCAATTCCCGTTGGAGATCGGGTCCGGTCATGCCCGGCATGGCGATGTCGAGAATCAGGCACCTGGTCTGGCGAACGCAATCGGACGCGAGAAACTCTTCCGCCGAAGAGAATGCCTGGGCCGCAAAGCCGAACTCCCTCAGCAAATCGGGTAGCGACTCGCGCACGGACTCGTCGTCATCGACGACCGATATAAGTGGACGCATAACCATCACGCTTTCCTCACAACACGCTTCGCATCCGTCAAAGCAGGCGTCGGAATTGCGCCAAGACTGGGGGCGCCCGTCACACCCTCGGATGCGCGAGGAATAGAAAAGGAAAACGTGGCTCCCGGACCATCATTGGGTGACGCCCATAGACGGCCCTGATGACTCTCGATAATGGAGCGACTGACGGATAGCCCGATCCCCATACCGCCACTCTTAGTTGTGTAGAACGCTTCGAAGAGTCTGTCCACGCCCTGCGGGTCAAAACCCACCCCGGCATCTTGCACGGTCAGGCGCACGCGATCGCCCTGGTCTCGTTCGGTATTGATCACCAACTGCCTCGGACGATCGTCGACGCCGCTCATCGCGTCCGAGGCGTTCAGGAGCAGGTTCAGGATGACCTGCTGAAGCTGGACACGATCGCCTGTAACAGGCGAGAGGTCGTCGGCAAGCTCCAGCCGCAGAATCACCCGGTTTCTCTGAAGTTTACTCAACGACAGCGCAATCACTTCTCGTGTAGCCTCATTCAGGTCCACCGATTCGGTCGTGGCGTCCTTCTTGCTGAAGAGCGCGCGCAACCGTGTGATCACCTCAGCCGCACGGTGGCCGTCGCGGATCGTGCGCCGCGCGGTTTCGAGCGCGCCGTCGACGTTCGGAGGATCGGCGGCCAGCATCCGCAGACAGGTGCTGGCGTTGGTGATGATGCCCGAGAGCGGCTGGTTGACTTCGTGCGCGATCGACGCCGTCAATACTCCGAGGCTCGTGACCCTGGCTACGTGTGCGAGCTCCGATCGGACCTTACCGAGTGCCTCTTCTGAGAGCCGGCGCTCCGTCACGTCCTGAATTGCCCCGATGTACTCCAGTTGACCATCCTGGTCTCGGGTCCCATGAGCAATCAAGTGCAGGTACTTGACTGACTGGTCGGGCATCAGCAGCCGGTGCTCATATTCAAAGTCGCTGACGGCGCCTCGCGCACGGTCGATCATGTCATTCAACAACGGGATGTCTTCCGGATGGACTCGAGTACCGATCAGCTCGATCGTCACGGGCATCCCCTGGTCAAACTCGAAGATGCGATAGAGCTGCTCTGACCCCGTGATTTCGTCTGTCGCCACACGCCAGGAAAAGCTGCCGATTAAACTGAGGCGTTGGGCCTCCGCGAGAAATGCCTCACTGCGCCGCAACTCTTCTTCATTTATGTGGCGCTCAATTGCGATTCCTGCAATGTGGCTGGCATTTTCGATCAACTGCAGGTCTGTGGTACTCGGGCTACGCACTTCATGGTAATAACTCGCGAAAGTGCCGAGGACCTTACCTTCACTCGAGAGCAGAGGTCGCGCCCAGACCGCACAGAGACCATAAGGCAAGAGCAGGTGACGATAGCCGTCCCAGAGGGGACTGCTGACGATGTCGGTCACATAGACCGGCTCCCTGCGATAGATAGCCGTGCCACAGGACGCGTGTTTCGGACCAACAGGAATGCTACCTATTCTGGCGATAAATCCGGGAAGACTTGGCGCCGTTGCGCAGCGGACATGCCTCCGTCTTTATCGAGAAGAAAGATGGTGCACAACATCCCTTTGCCTTGAGCTTCAACCAATCGAGCAATGATTGTCAGCACCTCAGACAACGGGGCTCCGGCAAAAATCAACTTTAGAGTGTTGAGTACAGACTCACTGGAAAACAGACCGGATTCGTTCTGCGCCGGTTCAACTCTCGATAGGGCTTGTCCTGAAGGAGATTCCGTTGCAGTTGCTCCTCCAATGGCATTGTCTACGCTGCTATCATCAGAAAAGTCCGCCATGAGCCAATTTCCTTTCTTTGATCTAAACCCATGCAAGCTCAATTGTGAACATGCTATTTAGCGAATGAGCCGATTGCAACGAAATGCTACAGACGAGGAATCCTCGATACTCCCCATCGAAGCGTCGCAGGCGCGCTTCTATTCACGCGACTCGCCCGAAGCCAGATTGGCAGTCATCCATGACGCTAGGATGCGCCACTTACGTGCCGAATGTCTATCATACTTTGGTGTCGGTCTGCGTCCGATAGCAGCTCCATCTCCACGCTTTCCAGGGATCTCCAGGCGTTTGTTAGGAAGCTCCTCGAAGTGCAGGAAGGGGATGTTCTGCGCGAGGGGATCCGCGCGTCTGTCCGAGGCGTTGAGAGCGGAAGTGTCGACGCCGCACGTCGCGCCGACTGATCCGAAGGTATCGGTCGATACCTTCGTATCATAGATTCGCCTCTACGTTTCTGGTTTACTCGCAATTGTGTATTGGGGTTGAACACTCCAAACAAAGGAGTGTGTATGTCGCACCATTATTCCGGTCCCGACTTTGGGTTTCCTCATGGGGACGCCCGCCTGGACTTCACCGATCTGTATGCCTTTCCCAAGCCGGGGGACGCTGGCAAGTCGATCCTGATCATGAACGTGCACCCGTCTGCCGTTGTGAACCCGCCGGGGCCCACCACCGCCGAGCCCTTCGCGCCCGAAGCGCTGTACGAGCTCAAGATTGACACGGACGGCGATGCCGTTGCGGATATCGCGTACCGGGTGCGCTTCTCGCCCTCCGAGGGCGGCGCAC
>JBOIEG010001211.1:0-2521 GCA_050740915.1 Gammaproteobacteria bacterium
TTTCTCCCTGCCTATCGCGATAGCGAACGGGTAACATCCATCTCTCGCGCTTCGCCGATGGGCGCCGAGCCCCGATCCACTTGCTCGAGGGATTGCCGGAGCAACTGGCCTTGCGGCGGGATGCCTCCGGCAAGGTCATCGCCCTCAAGGGCTCGGTGAGCGCCGGATTCGTTCGCGAGAGCCGTTTTTATACCCGCGAACAAGCGGCTATGGCGATGATGAGGGAAGCGCGAGATGAAAATTCGCCTTCCTCGGCCAGGCCCTTCGACAGCTAGGCATCCGTTGGAGGCTGTGCTTTTTCTCCGAGCCATTCATGCAACCGCCCACGAGGGAGGCAGTGGCAGGGCTCTTAGCGTCCTCGCTGCACTGGTCATGAGTTTCCTCACCAGATTTGGGGATGTCCTCCCAGAGGGGTGTGGCTTCGCGATCCAATCCGCGCTAGTGGCTGCGACCACCGCGAGCGCGACCATTTCCCCACGAGAAAGCCGCCGAGTTGACACTCATCGGGGTGTTGGTGGTACAGAAATGCGCGCGGGATGAGGCCACCGAGCGGCTCCGCCTCAGTCACTCCGAACGCTGGTTTATTAAAGTTGATCATTCCCATGCGGATCCGATGTCCACACGGACCGCCACCCGTGGAGCCACCGTCCGAAGCCGGCCTTTAGCAGGCCAGTGAGGAGCGCGGCCCGGATGCTCAGTTGAGCAATACAGAATATGAGATGCTGGAAGCTTTGCCGGCCTATTCGCTTTCCAGCGCAAAGAATTGGCCGTTGCTCAGGCAGAAAGGAAAGTTCAGAATGGGCACTGACCGGTCGGCAACGAGGTGAATGTATGAGCAGCAGAGTTTCTGAGGCTTACGAGTACGATTTCTATGCTTGGGCCATAACCAATGCCAAGCTCTTGCGAGAAGGGAAACTGGAGGGCATCGACGTCGAACACGTTGCCGAGGAACTTGAAAGCATGGGCAAGACCCAACAACGCGTGCTGATTAACCGGTTAACCGTGTTGCTTGCCCACCTCATGAAATGGCAACTGCAACCTGAATTGCGTTCCAGAAGTTGGAAAAACACCATAAAGATCCAACGGATCGACCTTCAGGACCTACTGCAAGACAACCCCAGCCTTCGGCCTCAGACGAGAGAGGCGTTAAACCGGGCTTACCGAAAAGCCAAGCTATTAGCCGCAGGGGACACCAATATGGATGAAACCAGCTTTCCAGAGACTTGCCCGTATTCCTTCGAGCAGGCGATGGAGGAGGCGTTTTGGCCGGAATGAAATGTCCCCTTGAGGATGGTTGAAATCCCTCGCCTTCAGGCGAACAAAGCTAGGCTGAGGCACGGCATGATGCACAGTTGACGTTCTCGGATTCGATCTACGTTTACGCCGCCATCGCGACGCTATTTTCTTGGCCGAGGACAATGACTCGGTCGGCCGCGGCGATGGTCTCTGGCCGATGGGCGATGATGACTCGGGTGAGCTTGAGTTGCCGGATGGCCTCATTGACTTGCCCCCACATCCAAGGGGCTGGTGGCCTCATCGAGGAACAGGATCTTGGGTCTCTTATAGAGGGCACGCGCGACTAGCACGCGCCGCTTTTGCCCGCCCGAGAGAACCGTTCCCATATCGCTGATCAACGTCTCAGTTTACTATACCCCATGCTTGAGCAAATGTTGAATGACGTTACGGCCTGCTCAACCGGAGAGCGTGTGGGATGAAGGTGGCCGGCACCTGCGCATCGTGGAGCGGCACTCCCTGAAAAGTGGTCGCCCCGCGGCGAGGACGCACCAAGCGCATGCCTGCCGCGGGGGATTCTCACAACTGCTGTCCTCAGATGAATGCGTCACCTCGCGCTGAGAAGACGCGCTCGCCCGTCCGGTTACCGTAATTTCTGAGGACCGGCATTAAAGCCTTGATTGTCGCACACGATTTCCGAGTTAAAGGTGGAGTCACAGAAATCGTCCTCCTCACAATCAAACGTAATCAAGGCTGCTCTACACTGCGTCACCGCAGCGGGGGCCGATGGGTTCTGGCCAGGAGGAATAGCGATCTCCTTTTCGCCTGCCCCCCTTCTAGCGACGGGTTCTATGCAGGAGATACTGACATGCGCGTTATTGTCTTGAAAAAAGTTATCGAAAACGTTGGCTCTTATTTGCGTACTGGCAGCGCATCGAACATACCAGACGTCATCCTGCGGGTTCACATCATCATTACTCAATGAAAATTGGGAGTAAAAAAAGATGCTGCTGTTGCAGTAGAGACCGTCCCGGCAAGAGACAGCCCTAAGGCCACGGCGCTCAAAAAATACAAACTGGCCATACTACGTATGGTGCTTACTACGTATGGTGCTTAGAGATTTGTTGCGATTAAGTTTCATGGTTTGTTCCTCCAAAAATGAACCGTGTCCTTTCGGCAGGTCTGTGGAGGCGCCGTCAGATCCTCCTTGGCCGAGATTCCAGTGCGCCTATCGAGGCGCAGAATCCGAGCCAGGACTGTGCGCGAGAGGACAGCTATCTGGCCTGCG
>JBOIEG010001212.1:0-3326 GCA_050740915.1 Gammaproteobacteria bacterium
TTGTCGTTGTTTCACTCGGTCCCCCTTATGACTAGAGTCAATCGTGCTTGATTGCTCTATGGGATCGAGTGAAACCTCGTTAGTTCCCCTTATAATTCAATAAGTTTAAAGATCCTACGTATGAGTGCGTCTTAACCGATTGACCCAAGGGCTTCAATGCGCGATTTATGGGAAGCTTGAGTTCATGAATCCGGGCGGATCGGTTAAGGACCGGGTGGCGAAATACATGCTCTTGGAGGCGGAGAAGCGCGGAGACATAGCACCCGGCGGCACTCTCATCGAATGTACGTCCGGAAACACCGGGATGGGCCTAGCCATGTTCGCCCGTGCGCGAGGTTACAAAACCGTGTTCACGGTTAACGATAAGCAGTCACAGGCGAAGATCGATACGCTGCGGGCCATGGGGGCGGAGGTTATCGTTTGTCCGACCGCGGTGGCGCCGGAGGATCCGCGCAACTATACCCAGGTGGCGCGCAAGCTCGCGGCAGAGATCCCGAATTC
The DNA here is from genome assembly GCA_050740915.1 of Gammaproteobacteria bacterium. Lineage (GTDB taxonomy): Bacteria > Pseudomonadota > Gammaproteobacteria > JBOHHR01 > JBOHHR01 > JBOHHR01. The sequence continues at coordinate 502 of JBOIEG010001212.1, forward strand.
TTTTCTATGCAATCAGTATGACAATCCGGATAATGCCAAGGCGCATTACGAAACCACCGGGGCAGAGATCTGGAACGACAGCGAGGGGAGAATCACCCATTTCGTCTGCGCCATGGGTACCTGCGGCACCATCACCGGGACCGGAAAGTTTCTGAAAGAGCGCAACCCCACTATCAAGGTGATCGGCGTAGACCCGGAAGGCTCCATCTTCTACGACTACTTCCATCACAAAAAACGGATCAAGGGCCATGTGCATAAACTGGAAGGGATAGGCGAGGATTTTTTCCCCAAGGTGCTCGATTGGCGGTATATCGACGACATCGTGCAGGTCAGTGACAAAGAAGGCTTTATTATGGCGCGTAAGCTCGCCCGCTGTGAGGGAATTTTTAGCGGCGGGTCTGCGGGTGCGGCGGTAGTGGTTGCGCTGCGTGCCGCGAGTGCACTAGGTCCCAAGGATCTCATGGTGGTCTTCTTACCCGACGGCGGACGGCAATACTTAAGCAAGATCTATAACGACGCCTGGATGCGGGAAAATCAATACATGGAGGCGGAGATCCAGTTGACGGTGCTTGATGTTCTGAGTCACAAAACCATAAAAGAGCTGGTCTATGTCGCGCCTTCAGACACGGCGATGGCGGCGATCAAGACCTTGCGCGATATCGACTCCTCCCAGCTTCCAGTCGTTGAAGCTAAGACCGTCGTAGGCACGGTGTATGAAGACGATATGATAAACCTGGTCCTACAAGACAAGGATCCCCATTCGATTGTGGTTCGTGAGCTCATGCATGAACCACTTCCTGCCCTTGGCCTGGACGCGACTCTTGAGGACATCACCTGGTTTATTCCGGGAAAATATCCGGCGGTGCTGGTGGATGTGGGGGGAGGCAGATACGACATCATCACCAAGTTCGACTTGGTGATGACCGTGGGCGCACTGGCTGAAGGCAAGCGCTAAGAAGACAGCGGCATTCAGGGGCATTGGAGCGTGTAAAAGGGCAGTTCGAAAAATTCCATCCGTGGAATTTTTCGCATCGCAAAGCAAAAAATGCGATTTTTGCTTTGCTCCATGGTTCAAACAGTTAGCTGTTTGAACCTATGCGGCAACTCCCCCTAGGCCGCTGGGCACTTCGCATTAATCGAAGTGCCCTAAATCCGTCGAAACAAGAATGCGGCGGGAAACCCGTTTTCCGAGGGCTCTCAGCGCTATCTGCTTATACGTGAATCAGGAAAGAATACCCATGCGTTTCGCAACCAAGGCCATCCACGCCGGTCAGTCGCCTGATCCGGCCACTGGCGCCATCATGACACCCGTCTATCTCACCTCGACCTATGTCCAGGACGCCCCCGGAAAGCACAAGGGCTATGAATACGCGCGCACCCAGCATCCCACCCGCAGCGCACTCGAGGCATGTCTCGCCGCGCTCGAAGAGGGACGGTATGGCTTGGCCTTTGCGAGCGGTATGGCGGCGGAATCCACGGTGCTGCAACTTCTCAAAGCGGGGGACCATGTGCTCTGTGGTCAGGATCTGTACGGTGGCACCTACCGGATCATGACCCGCGTCTATCAGCGTTTTAATATCGAGAGCAGTTTCATCGATGCCTCTCGCCCCGAGAATGTTGCGGCGGCCATTCGGCCAACGACTCGCCTCGTGTGGTTGGAATCTCCCAGCAACCCGATGTTGAGGGTGTGCCACATCGAAGTCATCGCGCAGATCGCGCACGCAAAAGGGGTCAAAGTGGTGGTGGACAACACCTTCGCCTCCCCTGCCCTACAACAACCGCTAAAACTGGGGGCAGATATCGTCCTCCATAGCACGACGAAATACCTCAGTGGGCATTCGGACGTGGTCGGCGGCGCGATCGTCGTCAACGACGAGGAGCTGTATCAAGAGCTCAAGTTCCTGCAAAACGCCGTCGGCGCCATTCCCGGCCCCTTGGATTGCTTTCTCGTGCTGCGGGGTATTAAGACCCTTCCGCTGCGCATGCACCGGCACAGCGAAAACGCGATGCGGATCGCGTTGCATCTGGCGCAGCAGCGCGAGGTCCTGCGTGTGTTCTATCCGGGCTTACCTGAAAGTCCTGAGCACCGCCTCGCCAGTAAACAGATGTCGGCATTCGGAGGGATGATCTCGCTCGAGCTTGCGGGGGGTACAGAGCGTAATATCCGGTTCACGACCAAGACCAGGCTTTTTTCCTTAGCGGAAAGCCTAGGTGGCGTCGAGTCGCTGATCGGCCATCCTATGACCATGACCCATGCCGCCATCCCCGCGGAGCAAAGGCAAAGGGCCGGGCTTCCCGAAGCGTTGGTGCGTCTTTCGGTCGGCTTAGAAGACATCGAAGATCTAGTGGAAGACCTCGACCAGGCCATTGCAGCCTCACGCTAGGATGCGGAGCTTTTCACGCTTCGAAAGCCAGGGAGCGAATCGGGATCCGATGATCTCTGAAATGGGGCTCGGCCCTGGCGCGCTTCCGCACGGAATGCTTCTCCCATTCCGGTCGGCGGGTTGCCGACCGGGGGAGCGAGGTACCAGCCCTCGTTCATCTACGTAGAAGGGCAGACCCGCAAACCACGCTTCACGCACCAAATACGCGGCGGGTTGGCGCGTTTTGATGCGCTGCTCAACGAGCCGGGTGACGTTCTCTCGCTGCGTTTCCGAGACGATTCGATTGAGCCCCGCTCCAGCAGTGCTCGGCGGTAAGCCGTGTCCTTTCGGCAGGTCTGTGGAGGCGCCGTCAGATCCTCCTTGGCCGAGATTCCAGTGCGCCTATCGAGGCGCAGAATCCGAGCCAGGACTGTGCGCGAGAGGACAGCTATCTGGCCTGCG
>JBOIEG010001213.1:0-1398 GCA_050740915.1 Gammaproteobacteria bacterium
CGCAGGCCAGATAGCTGTCCTCTCGCGCACAGTCCTGGCTCGGATTCTGCGCCTCGATAGGCGCACTGGAATCTCGGCCAAGGAGGATCTGACGGCGCCTCCACAGACCTGCCGAAAGGACACGATGAATACAAGAATCTACTGGCTGCACGCGCTCACACCGCTGCATGTCGGCAGTGGGCAAGGGGCGGGATTCATCGATCTGCCCATTATTCGAGAAAAGGTGACCCACTGGCCGCTTGTCCCAGGGTCGGCGGTTAAGGGGGTGCTGGCGGATTGCCACGGTGCAACAGATGACGGACGTGGCAAAAACACAGAAAAGGGTAAATTACTTCGGGCCGCATTTGGCCGTAGCGACGCAGATAAAGAAAATGACAATGCCGGTTCCTTAGCCTTCACAGATGCCCGGCTGATTTGCCTTGCCGTGCGGAGCCTGTTCGGCACGTTCGCTTGGGTGACCGCGCCCCTTGCCTTGCAGCGTTTCAAGCGTGATCTGGACGGGGCGAAGGTGACGGATATTCCCACCAGTCATTGCCCTATCAGCGACCAGAAGATCCACCTTCCGAAGGACGCCGGTTCCGTACTGAAATTATCAGACGGCAAAGTTTATCTCGAAGACCTCGACTTTGAAGCCAAGGACTGCGACTGCGCCAAGGAATGGGGCGGTCAACTCTCACGCTGGGTGTTTCCCGGCAATAGCGATTGGCATGAAGATATTCAAAGAACGGTTCGCCATACTACCGGATAACTCCTTTGATTTCCTGTGCAAGATGGGCACGGAGATCAACGCCCGCATCCGCATCGATGATGAGAAAAAGACCGTAGCCAAGGGCGCCCTCTGGTACGAAGAGTCCCTGCCAGCGGAATCCATACTCGCCGGGCTGGTATGGTGCGCCCGAGTGTTTTCGGATGATAGAACCATCACGCAGGGAAAATTGCTGCAAACCTATTGCACTGGGGAGCGCTCATTACAAATCGGCGGCAAGGCTACCATAGGCAAGGGGCGAGTGAGATGCCTATTCAACGGTGACCAATCGGCGCCGGATACCGGCAAGGAGCAAGGCAATGGCAACCCGTGAACAGCAACGCGCCCAACTCGCCTACGCCTGTGTCGCGGAACGTATGGAGAAAGACAAGGAGGCGGAGTACAAGCGTTTCAGCAAGCGTTTCCCCGCGCTCATTCAGACCTGTGGCCTAGCCCAGGCGCTGGCCTTCGCTGAGGCAAAAGAACAAACGCAATATCTGAAGGATTTGGCGTGCGTGGCCGGGGAATGCGCTGAGAGGCTGTGAAAAAACCTCCTGGGACAGGGGAATGATGAGAAGGGAGCTGGTAAAATAGCGGGAACACAACTGAAGCAACGGTATCCCTCATGGCAGACGAAGCATCCAGGGCTTTAT
>JBOIEG010001214.1:0-8167 GCA_050740915.1 Gammaproteobacteria bacterium
AGCTCTGAGAGGTTGTGAAAAAATCGTCGCGAGCAGGTGAGGCGCCGCGGAGCGAACGACGAGACATATCAGATGGATAGGCGAGGAGTGCGTGAGCACGCAAGGCAGCGATCGGGGCACGCAGCAGATTTTTTCACAAGCTCTGAGGGCCAAGAACGCGTGCAGAAGCTGCTTGCGCGGGTTGGCTTGGGATCAAGGCGGGCGTTGGAACGCTGGATCGAAGCCGGCCGGGTTACGGTTAATGGTCGGATCGCGCATCTCGGAGATAGCGCCAGTGCGCGCGACCGCATCCGCATCGACGGCAAACTCCTACCGCGTGGCCTCTTGTACACCCAGGCCGTGCGCGTGCTGGCCTATCATAAGCCAGCCGGTCTTGTATGTAGCCGCGTGAGGCAGAGCGGCTGCGCCTCGGTGTACGAGCAGTTGCCTCCATTGCCTGGCGGGCGGTGGCTGGGCATTGGGCGCTTGGATATAGACACATCGGGGCTAATGCTGTTTACCAACAGCGGGGAGTTAGCCTACCGCCTTATGCATCCCACACGCCGCATTGAGCGGGAGTACGCCGTGCGGGTATGGGGTGAGGTTAATGACCAAGCCGTGCAACAACTACTGGTTGGTATCGAGCTCACTGAGGGTGCCGCTCGTTTCGAGGCAATTCGCTTTGCGGGCGGAGCGGGACGTAATCAGTGGTTTCATTGCGTGCTTGGCGAAGGTCGAAACCGGGAGGTAAGGCGCTTGTGGGGATCCCAGGGATGTACCGTGAGCCGCCTGATTCGGGTGCGCTATGGTCCAATCGCACTGGACAAGGCGTTACGCCGCAGCCGGTATCGAGAGTTGTCCGCAGACGAAGTGGCCAAGCTGTTGATGCTAGCTGGCTTAAAAGTGCAGCGCTCAAACAACGGCGGGCGGGAAAAAGGCGGTTAGGGAGAACGAGGTGAGCCCGTGTTGAAACCACTTTGCCAGTGGCAGGCGGTGTGCTTACTTTTGATCGTCGTCCCAGCGGGGCTTACGGCAGGCTCAGCCCTCGGTCTCTCGAGCGAACGCTACGCTGCCGTGAAACCGGAGCTGGCGAAGCCACCCGGGCATATGGTCCATATCGGAACCCACCGGCTGCACATCTGGTGTCTGGGAGAAGGGCGACCGAGTATCGTGCTCGATTCTGGAGTCGGGGGATTTTCCTTGGAGTGGACGAAGATCGAGACCGATCTCGCCCCCGAGTTTCAAGTCTGCAGTTACGATCGCGCCGGATACGGCTGGAGCGATCCGGGCCCTGTGCCGAGAACCACGGCTCGCATCGTAGAAGAGCTCCACACCTTGCTGAGCTGTGCGGCCGTACCAGGCCCCTATGTCTTAGTAGGGCACTCGTTCGGCGGTTACAACATGTTGCGCTTTGCCAAACAGTATCCTCGAGAGAGCGCAGGGGTAGTGTTGGTCGATTCCTCCCATCCCCAGCAATTCCGATACTTTCTCAGTGCGTCCAAACAGCTTCGTGGTGCTTATTCATCGCGCGGGGCAAGCCGCTTATTCTCTCGAGCGCTGCTTCCGGAGAACTATCCTTTCCACGTGCGGCATCTTGCTTTACACCTTATGCGAACGCTCAAAGCGGTGCGCGCGCACCGCTTTGAGCGTTTAGATCTCGAGCATAGTGCCCAGGATGTGGAGCGCATCCCCGCTATGCCGGACATCCCCTTGGTAGTGGTAACGCGCGGGGAACGCGTGTGGCCGCAGAACCAAGACGGTGAGCGCAAGGAGCAAGCCTGGCGTGAGCTTCAAGGCCAGCTGGCCTCCCTTACCCCGCGCTCGAAACAGGTGGTCGCGGCCTACAGCGGCCACTACGTGCACCTCGATCAACCGCATCTAATCGAGGACGCCATCCGTTCCGTAGCGAGCCTGGCATCCTGCGCACGCTCCGGCCAGTGTGGGCACAGTCCTTAAGGCTCGCGGTTAGGCGCGATCCTTGATCACTTTCCGCCGGTTTTCGCCTGGCGGACGGCGATCAGCTCGATTTCGAAGATGAGCGTTTCGTTGGGACCGATAACGGCACCCGCACCACCCTGGCCATAGGCCAGCTCTGGCGGCACAAAAATCTGCCATTTCGAGCCCTCTGGCATCATGGGCAGGGCCTCCTGCCATCCCTTGATGACGCCATTAAGGCGCACGGTGGTCGGTTCTCCGCGGCGATAGGAGCTGTCGAATTCACGGCCATCGATAAGAGTGCCACGGTAGTGGACGTTTACCGAATCGGAGCGCTGCGGGCGATTTCCGTTTCCCTCTTTTATCACCTTGTATTGTAGCCCGTTGGGGAGTTCGTGAACGCCTTCTTTAGTTTTGTTTTCTTCTAGGAAACGGTGTCCTGTGGCTGAGTTTATTTCCGCTGCGGCCTGTTGCTTTTTTTTAATCGCTTGTTCTTGTTTCTGCATCACCGCTTGCAGTTCTGCCGCCGCTAGCCTCGGTTCCCGACCTGCGAGGCTATCCTGGAGGGCGAGCGCAAAAGCCTCGGTGTCGATTTCGACGCCCTGGCGGATAAGGCTTTGCCCGATCTGCAAGCCGACGGCGTAGCTGAATTTTGCTTTCTCTGTATTGAGTACAGCCTTCTCTGCTACCCCAGCGCCTGCTACGGCGAGAGCCAGCAAGAATATGATGCGTTTTTTCATGGTATTTCCCTCTTCGTTACAAAAAATGGCTGGCCATAAAAAAACGCCAGCCTCCTCTCTTGCGTGCTCCGCTTAGTGCTCAACCGGGTGTTTATAGAGCTTGCGTTGCAAAGTGCGTCGATGCATACCGAGACGTCTCGCGGCCGCAGAGACGTTGCCCTCGCATTCATCCAACACTTTGTGGATATGCTCCCATTCAAGACGTTCCACCGAAATAGGCCTGTTGGGGATGGGTGTGCCCGGGACTCCGGTGGCGCGTCGAAAGGCCGCCACGATCTCGTCCGCTTCGGCGGGTTTGGTTAGGTAATGAGTGGCCCCCAGCTTTATCGCCTCGACGGCGGTGGCGATGCTGGCGTAGCCGGTGAGCACCACCAGGCGTACGCCGGGATTTTTTTCGCACAGGCGGGCGACTAACTCCAGACCCGATGGTCCCGGCATCTGTAGGTCCACCACGGCGTGGGTAAGGTCGAATTTGCCCGCGATCTCGAGCGCACTGGGGACATCGTGCGCGGTTTGCACATGAAAACCGCGCTTCCCGAGCGCTTCGGCGAGCACGTCGCAAAATGTTTCATCGTCGTCGGCGAGCAGCAACTCGAAGAACATAGGGAGGAAACCCGAGACTCACTCACCGCTGTTCATTTCGTGGCGCGCAAGGGCGCCAACGGCAGCACGATGCTGGCCGTAACCCCACGGTCCGGCCGCGGGGTGAGTTGCACCGTGCCACCCAGCCGATTCAAGGTGCTGCGAGCCAAGTATAGTCCTAAGCCCATCCCTTTGTCGGGTCCTTTGGTGGACACAAAGGCGCTTCCCACTCGTTCTACAAGCCCGCCGGGGATCCCCTTGCCCCTGTCATGAATCTGGATTTGAAGAGCCTCTGGTGTCCAAGAAGCGTGCAGCTCAACGGCCTCGACGGAGGCGTCCGCTGCGTTATTGAGGATGTTGACTATGGCCTGGGTCAAGGTGCGATCGGCGATGATTTGCGGTTCGGCCAAGTCTCCTTCCCAGCGTGTCAAGAGCTTTACATTGGGGCGCTGGGTGTACCAATCTGCGACCAATTCTTCGAGGTAATCCTTTACTGGCAGTCGGTGGCCGCAGTCTGCCTGCGTCTGCCCCGCGCGGGCGGCGAGACGTGCGAGGATCTGCTTACAGCGCATCACCTGTTCGCGCAATAGCCGCAGTTTAGGACCGAAAGCGACGTTCTGGGCGTGTTCGCGATTAAGCTCTCCCGCGATCACGGCGATGGTAGACAGTGGAGTGCCCAATTCATGAGCGGTTCCGGCGGCGAGAGTACCCAGCTCGATGAGCTGCTCAGCCTCTAGCGCCTGCTCGCGGGCTTGGGCCAATGCACGGTCGTGTTCGCGTAAAGCGCTTCCCATGCGCGCGACGAAATACACCACCAGTCCGGCGCTTAACAGGAATCCGAACCACATGCCCCACATGTGTACGGCAAAACCTTGGCTTTGATGCATCCAGTGCGGATCGGGCACGTGGGCCACCATAAGCGCCGTGTAGCAGGCGGCGGCGGCGGCGGCGATGGCGATCCGATAGTTGGTCATCAGCGTCGCCGCAGCCACCGTGACTGGCAGCAGCAGCAAGGAAATAAAGGGGTTCGCAGAACCCCCGGTAAAAAAGAGCAAGACAGTCAACGCAACGATATCGGCCAGGAGCTGGGCAGAGAAAAATCGTTCATATACTGGGTGACCGGCGCTGATGTACCACCAGCTACACAGCGTGAACGCGGCCAGGCTGATGATGACCAGGCTTACCGGCAGGATCGGAAAGGGGATACTAAGCCTTTGATAGGTTGTAAAAACCGCGACCAGTTGGGTGCCGACCGCGAGGGTCCTCAGCCATAGCAAATAGTGCAAACACAGCTGAGTGACCGGAGAGTGACCGCGCCTCATAGATGGACTCCCTCAGTAATGGCGATGGCCCAGTATAAACCCAGTGGCGCGGTGATGAGCGGGGAAACGCCCGGAATGGGCGATCGCGGGGATCTCGACCGGCGATTTCTACGACTCGATTGTGCCGCGGAGCCACCAGCCACATTGCCAAGTTGGCAATAGCGCTAAGCGGTTTTCGCGGCTCCTACGTGGCTGGTTCCAACGTAGCACACCAGCGGCTCCTGCCCTATGACCTCAAACGCACAATTCGTCCCCGCAGGGATGAACAGAGTATCTCCAGCCTTCAGGTCTAGGCACTGGCCCTCGACGGTTACCCGCAAATGTCCGCACAGGATAGCGCGCACGCGTTCCCTGCTATCGTTCTGATCCGGCAACCGGGTTTGCGGGGCAAAGGTATCCCACTCGCCTTCGAACCCCCACAGCAGCAGCTTTTGTCTCAGGGCCAGCTCTGTTAGCGGGCCATCGGCCGCGGTGATCCAAGCCTCCCTGCGGAAACGGCTAAGGGTGCGATACGCTACCACTCGGTTCCCGCCCTGGAATTGAGCCTCGTACAAGGCGGCATCCACTCGGGCCAACAGATCTCTGGCGCTGGTGTCGGCGCTAGGGATCATGGTAGCCAGCCCCGCGTGAATCGTTGCCACCGGGTGTGCCGAGCGGTCGGCATGGGGGACCCCCAGGCTCTCGATCGCGATCCGCACCTGTTCTGATATCTGCATCGCTTTGCGCGTGTCGGCACCGGGCAGCAACAATGCGAACGAATGTTCATCGAAACGAGCGGCCATGTCCCCAGCCCGGCGAGCGAACTGCTCGACGATGGTCGCCCCTTGTCTTAACCAAGTCTCCACCGCTTTGGCGCCATAGCTTTCCTGAAATCGACCGAAATCGTCCAGCGTGAACGCGATCAGAGATAGGGGTTTTTTCTCGCGCAGGCAGCGATGCCACTCGGAATCCATCGCGTTGTTGAAATATTTTCGTGTGGTGAGCCCAGTCACGGGGCATCGCGGGGCTACTTCTCGCAAGGTGTTCGACAACACCCGAGTTTTCCCTTTCAGCAAAGCGAGGTCTGCCGCGAGCTTTCCGGATTCCTGCTCCAGTTGCGCGCGTTTCTGCGCGTTGGTCTTCAGCGCGACGCTCAGGCGTTTGATTTCTTCGCGATCTTTATACCGTTCCGCACGTAAGGCCTCGTTTGTCTGTGATATGCCTATGGAGGCCAAAAAACCCTTGCGCAACAACAGGGCGGCTAAAAATAGCATGAGTGTAAAAACGCATACTAAGCCGCCGGCAAGGAGGGTGGAGGGACGCGGTTCGGCGAGTAGAAAGTATACGGGGGGGACGACTGCCGGGGCCAGGAACAACGCGCTCACGCGCAGCATGCCGTAATAGGTCACGGTGGTCACCAGGGCCACGCAGCCGATAGCGACGGCAACCGCAGCAACAAAGCCCATCGAACCGCTTTGCGCGGCGGCTGCTCCAGCAAATCCCCAGGCCAAACCGGTGAGGCTGATCCCAAGCCCGAAGATAAAAAACCACCTCCCCACGTCGCCCTTTTTCGCAAAAGCGTGGGTGAACGAGTGGGCCGCGAGCCTGCGGATGCCGTATAGCAAAAGGATAGCGGCCGCCCAGGCGATAGCCCAGCGGCTGGCGTACGCGATCCATCCTATGCCCGTTATGCCAAGGGCGAACGTAGCGCCCACGAAAAGCTCGATCGGCGTGCGCTGGTAAAGTGCGCTGATCAGGGGCGCGGTTATGGGTGTCGGTTTCTGAGATAGCGAAGGCATGTTCATTCCCAATCGTCGTTCAAAACCGAGCGATAACTTCTTGTATTATAGCCGTTCGCAATTTGTGCGCCGGTGCGGAGCGCCCTCAACCGAGGAAGAGAAAGCAATCGGGCCACTGGCGCTTGAAATAGGAGTGGCTATTGCGGCGCCGCTGCCCCCGGCCCTGCACCTTCGGGCGCCGCTCAGATAGATCAAAATAAGGTAGACAGAGCACTAGCTCTTAATGCCCCGCAAATGCTGGGTTGCGATTTTGAGTGGTACCGATCAAGACGGTATGACACGGCCGCTTTACTGCCTTTAGTTCGGCGCAGGCCCGTTCTGCGTTTTCCCTGGATAAGCCGATCAGCCTGGCCAAAAAAATCGATCCCCGTCTACCCCGGCTCGGCGCTACCCAGACGCGCGCATTGCCCAGCGTTTGCGGGATCCGCCTGGCGGCGTCCAGAGCCGCACGCCGTGCCGCGGCAGACTTGTAAAACGCACCGACCTGTACGCCATAGGGACCGACAACCGTTACCGCGTGACGACCGATAGCCAGCTCAGTCAGCGGGGTAGGTCCGGCGACCGAATTCAGGGGGTTTTCTTGGACCTGATCGAGCAAGGCGGCATTTTGAGATGTCGCTGAGAAGGGCCAGTTTTCTGCGGCGGGATCGAGTCGGTGGCGCGGTGATCGGTTTGGAGGCGAGAAAGGCGCTATTTTAAAGTGGGGGCGGTCCCCGCTACCTACGAGAGGATTTTTCGTTTGATTTGGGGCTACCGGAATCGATGTCGCGGACGCACGCGCTCCGAAGTAGCGCCGCGCAGGATCCGCAACCGCCCATTCCTCAGCTGCGGGGGGGCTGAGCGCGGCAAGCCCTTGGAATCCTTGATCCAACAGCTGCATCGTATGCCGATCACGCGAACGTGTGCCTTTGCCTCCCAACACGACCGCAATCAACCGTCGTCCATCGCGCGTGGCCGAAGCCACTAGGTTGTAACCCGAAGCGCGCGTGTAGCCGGTCTTGATACCGTCGGCTCCCGGGTACCCATTTAGCAGGGCGTTGTGGTTGCGGTAACGCCGCCCCTTATAAGCAAACTCTCGCGTAGAGAAGTATGGGTAATACTGTGGGAAATCCCTTAACAAAGCGAGCGCGAGGGTTGCCATGTCTCTGGCAGTGCTGACTTGTCCCGTGTGAGGCAAGCCGGAAGCATTGAGAAACACCGTATGGCTCATGCCAAGCCATTGGGCTTTCCCGGTCATTATCCGAGCGAACTGACCTTCGGTGTCCCCCAGAGCTTCGGCCAAAACCACCGCGGCATCGTTAGCGGAACGGGTCACTGTGGCGAGGATCGCATCTTCCACCCGGATGCGCTGGCCGGTTTTCAATCCCAGGCGCGTAGGCACCATGCTTGCCGCGTGGCGGGACACCCACAAGCGATCCTCGGGGATCAAGCGACCGTCTTCCAAGGCTTCGAACACCAGGTATAGAGTCATCATCTTGGTCAACGATGCCGGATAATTTCGCTCGTCCGCATTGACCTCGCGCAACGCCTGTCCGGTTTGTGCGTCGACCACGACAGCGGCATGACCTGCGGCAACCGTCTCCGGGAGGGACGCCATCAGCACCACGGACAGCCACGCCGGGGCGAACCATAAGCCTTTATCCCAGCGCATGACGACCACCAGTTTCACCACTACCTATTTCCTATAGACTTAGATTCTAGGAGATGATCGATAAGGTTGCTATTGTAGTGTCCCTTAAATAACTTTACAGTTAAGCCGCCTTCTTTTTTCCCTCGGGGCAGGGTGGATCTGGGCTTGATCTGCTCCATCTTGACCCGCGCCCGCTCGATC
>JBOIEG010001215.1:0-9583 GCA_050740915.1 Gammaproteobacteria bacterium
ACATCATCAAGAAGATCGAGCGGGCGCGGGTCAAGATGGAGCAGATCAAGCCCAGATCCACCCTGCCCCGAGGGAAAAAAGAAGGCGGCTTAACTGTAAAGTTATTTAAGGGACACTACACTAGCCGTAGCGCAGCGTGCTCAGGCTCAAGCCGAAGCAGCCAACGAAGCTAACCGGGAAAAACTGGATCTCCAACGCCAAAAAGAACAATTATTGCGTGGGCGGATCGAGGCGGACATTCAACGCTGGGTGCAAGAACAAGACGCGTTTTGGTCCTCGGAGGAGCAACGGCGGCTGGCCCGCGAGCGCGAAAACGCGATGAAGCTCATCAGGAAAGAAGAAGAAGAGTCGAAACGGTGTATCAAACAACATGACCAACAGTTGTTAACAGAAATCAGTGCGATGCTTGACGAAGCTCCGCCTGCCGCCTGAAGAGCTCGGAGGGTGGCTTACTTGAACCCCTGCACCCGCAGGATAAGTATTGGAAATACGATCCCTAGGTTCAGACTCATACCTATGACTAGCTCTGGTGCGGCCATACCCACCAGCATATAATCTCAGAAGCTCCGCCATCACCCCTCGATAGCCAGAATGCACAGGGGTGCGGGGTCATGACGATCTGCCCATAGCGATTGCCCGCGAAGCGTTACCGTTTCGCGGCGACCCAGCGTTGGAACTCACTGGTTTCCTACACGGTTTCGATAGAGGTTACGAAATGCGCAACAAAACAACGGCACGCATCATGTTACTAATCATAGGTATAGGCCTTTTGGGCGGTTGTGCCTGGGTTACGGAAGCTCGCCACGCGGCGGGGAACCATCCAGCTAACCCCGAGGTGCCGGCGCCATTCGCCTTAACGCCGAGCGGAATATTGCAGTCCTACAAAACGCCCGAGGCTTTCAGGACCGATCCGACGGCGCAGCCCGTTCATACACCCGGGCACCCGCCGCCCCATTGGGCTCATTGACAGGGCCTGCGACTTAAGAGCACTTCGAAAAATTCCATCCGTGGAATTTTTCACATCGCGAAGCAAAAATGCGATTTTTGCTTCGCTCCATGGTTCAAACAGTTACCTGTTTGAACCCTGTGCGGCAGATCCCCATACCACTGGGCACTTCGAATTAATCGAAGTGCCCAAGGTGTTGAAAACACCCTGCTAAGCGCCGTAAGGATGCGCCGCATCTGCTTTGGCCAGCACGAGTTGAAAAATGCCATAGAAGGGCTTGTTCCCGAAGCCCTTTGGCTAGAAGCGGTTCTTGCTCATCTGGGGCCATGCGCGGCGCTGGCCATCCTTGGTTTGCTTGTGGGATGCGCTAGCCTTCCCAACCAGCATGGCTTTTCCGATATTGAACGCCTCGCCACAGAGAGGCTCGGCCCGGAGATCCGTTGGAATACGGGCAATAAGGAAGATGCCAAAGTCGCGCAGGCGGTTCGCAAGCTGCTCGAAAGACCTCTGACGGCTGAGGCCGCCGTTCAGATCGCCGTGCTCAATAGCCCCGTGCTGCAAGCGAGCTACGAGACGCTCGGGATCGCGCGCGCCGATCTAATTCAGGCCGGCCTTGTAAAAAACCCGGTCTTCTCCGGGACTGCGGCGTTCGGGCCGAGTATCGAGTGGGAGGCCGCCCTCATCGAGGATCTTTTGGACCTCTTTACCCTGGCTGCCCGCAAGCGGGCAGCAGAGGTCAGCTTCGAGCAAGTGAAGCTCGAAGTGGCGAGCGGAGTCTTTGATCTCGCTGCCAAGGTGCTCTCCGTCTATTACGCCTTGGTGGGAAACGCGCAGGCCTTGGAGCTCTTGCACACGGCGGCACTCGGCACCGAAGCGGCCGCTGAGCTCGCTGAACGTCAGGTCGAGGCAGGGACCTTGAGCCGGCTCGAGCAGAGCATGCATCAGGCCTTATACGCTCAGACCTTGCTCGATCTCGCCCGCGCCGAGGCCGAAGGCCGTCGCGACCGGGAGCAGCTCAACCGATTGCTCGGGCTGTGGGGGAGCGACCTGCGTTGGGAGACTCCAGGGCGCTTGCCCGAAGTACCGGCATCACTGCCTGAGCTCGCGCACTTAGAAGCGCGGGCGATCGCGCACAGTCTGCGATTGACCGCGGCAAGACGGGAAGTCGAGGCCTTTTCCGCGACCCGAGAGACGGCGCTTCGATTCCGGTGGCTGAGCCTGCTCGGGATCGGCATTGCTACCCACCGAGAGCCGGACGGGCAATTCACCGGACCACGCATAGAGCTTGGCCTCCCCATCTTCGATCGGGGCCAAGCGCGGCTTGCGCGCCTCGAAGCCGAGCTGCGCCAAAGCGAAGAGCGGCTCGCCGCCCTCGCAGTGGATCTGCGGGCCGAGCTGCGTGCAGCCAGAGATCGCCTGGTCGCTACGCACGAGCAGGTGCACTATCTGCGCCGCGTGTTATTGCCCTTAAGGGACACCATCCTGGTGGAGACGCAACGGCAGTATAACGGCATGCTGCTCGGAGTCTATGATCTCTTAACCGCCAAGCAGAATGAGCTCAACACGGCGCGCGATTATGTAGCCGCAGTTCGGGAATTCTGGATGGCCTGGTCGGATCTCGAGCAGGTGCTTGAGGAACGCCTACCTGTCCCGCCTGCACAGACATCCAGCCTGCGACTCGACACCGAACTGCGGCTGAGGCGAGATCCGTGTCATCAACATCCGAGGTGAACGAGCATGACACGACGTGAACTGTTTGGACTGTTCTGGAAGGCCGCAGCACTGCTTGTGGGGGGCGCGGTTTTGATCAGATCCGAGTCAAGGGTAGTTGCCGGTGAGTCTCTCACGCATACCTCACCACCTCACCCACCCGGCGCTGGCGATCGCTACACATCGGTGGTCACGCTCAACGGCAGCCGCTTGCCTTGGGCGATGGACGGGGATGTCAAGGTATTTCGCCTCACGGCCGAGCCGGTGAAGCGGGAGTTTGCCCCCGGCATGGTGGTCAACTGCTGGGGCTACAACGGTCAGACCCCTGGCCCCACGATCGAAGCGGTCGAAGGGGAGCGGGTTCGGATCCTGGTGAGCAATAAACTACCCGAGGCGACCAGCGTCCACTGGCACGGCCTTTTCCTACCCAACGGAATGGACGGGGTCGGCGGGCTCAACCAGCCTCACATTCCGCCCGGCAAGACCTACGTCTATGAGTTCACGCTGCGCCAGAACGGCACCTTCATGTACCACCCGCATTCAGATGAGGTGGTGCAGCTTGCCATGGGCATGATGGGTATGTTCGTGGTGCATCCGAAGATCCAGCCGCAGCCACGCATCGACCGCGATTACTGCATCTTGCTACACACCTGGGACATAGAGCCTGGTACCTACACGCCAAAGCCAGCGACCATGACCGAGTTCAATCTCTGGACCTTCAACAGCCGGGTTTCCCCGGGCATCGACCCGATGGTGGCGCGGGTGGGCGAGCGCGTTCGGATCCGCATGGGCAATCTCAGCATGCACGACCATCCGATACACATCCACGGGCACGCGATGTGGGTCACCGGCACCGACGGAGGCTGGATCCCGGCCTCGGCCCAATGGCCGGAGACCTCGGTGAACGTTCCGGTAGGCGCAGTGCGGGTGGTTGAATTCGTGGCCGAGTCCCCAGGGGACTGGGCGTTTCACTGCCACAAGGTCCACCACATGATGAACCCCATGGGCCACGCCATCCCCAACATGATCGGCGTCGACCAGCGCGGCGTCGCGGAGCGAATCACCTCGCTTTTGCCGGGGTACATGGCGATGGGTGAGACCGGCATGTCGGACATGACTCATAGGCATGGCAAGGCGTTGCCGGAGAACACGCTTCCGATGAGCGGCGGAAGCGGGCCGTTCGGAGCCATGGAGGCGGGGGGCATGTTCACCGTGATCAAGATCAGAGAGGACCAGGCGGCAGGGGACTACCGCGATCCGGGCTGGTACCGACATCCCCAAGGCACGGTGGCCCATGAGCTTCGATGAAGAAGGAAGGCGGGTCGATGATGCTGGCGCGCCGCAGCACGGTTTTATGCGCCAGGTGGCGCAAGCAGCCACTCGCCAACATTGAGCCGAGGCAGAAGCCCTCACCAGTGGGTGGCCGGGCGGCTGCACCGCCAGACTCCTCAGTGGTCGTGCCGATGGTGTACATCCGGGAAATGCGGATGCGAATGCGTCAACGGCTGGTGCCGGTGGCGATGGCTGTGCTGGGTGCCCGGTTGCTCGTCGTGCTCGTGTTGATGGTGTTCATCGCCGACGTGCTTGTGCTCGTGCTCCAGCGCCTCATGGGTATGTTTATGCTCGTGACGCTCGGTGAGGTGCAGCCAGATCCCGAGCGCCATCAGCGCGCCCGCGATCAGCAGTTGGGGCGTGAACGTCTCACCGAACAGTAAAGCCAGTATTGCCCCAAAGAACGGCGCGACCGAGAAGTAGGCACTGGTACGGGCGGTACCGAGGTGGCGCAGCCCTACCACGAACAGCGCCAGACTCACCCCGTAGGCGAGGAAGCCTACAACCATCGCCTCGGCGACATTGGGCATGGGCGGCAGCGTCGCACCGCGCGAGAAGGCCAAGCCCAGATTGACCATCCCAGCGGTGAGCCCTTTGACCCCGGCGATCCATGTCGCGTCAGTCAGCGACACCTTGCGCGTGAGGTTATTGTCGATGCCCCATGCCAAACACGCCCCGAGCACCGCCAGCGCCGGCCACACCCCGGCAAAGCGGGTTTCGCCCGGCCAGCTCAGGATCGCGGCGCCCGCGACGACGGCGATCATTCCTAGCGCGATGCGGCGGTCGAAATTCTCCTTGAACGCAAACCATGCCAAGAGCGCGGTGAACACCCCTTCCGCATTCAAGAGGAGCGATGCGCTCGACGCGGGCAGTTCGGTTAGGCCGGCCATCAGCAATACCGGTGCGACGATGCCGCCGGCGACAGTCGCCCCGGCGAGCCACGGCGCTTCATGGGCGGGAAGCCGCACCGCTGGACTACGGCACAGCCAGCGATACAGCGTGAGGCCGACGCCGGAACCGAGATAAAGCAGGCCCGCTAGCAACCACGGATTAACCGTATCCAGCAGCAGCTTAACCAGCGGTGTACCCGCACCGAACAGAAGAGCGGCCCCTAAGGCAGCCAGCACACCGGGTTGGTGTATTCTGTGTCGCCAGTGCATCATCGTGTTTCGATTCTTCTAAGCTCGGCCACAGGTTCCTGCTATCGACCGTGAGTATCGCCATACGTGCGTGTTCGATCCTCTCGATTGTATTGCAATTTGCAAAAGAACAGACTCGCCCTTTTTACCCTTGTTCACCACAATGGACTGGTTAGCGACCTTTGGGAGGTTGTCATTCGCAATCGCGTCGGAGTGGCCGAGCTCCCTCGCCCGCCGAGCGTTATACAAGTGGGGCAAGCTCGCTCTCATGGCTGATCCCTTCGGCCACGGGTTCTGTTTCGTCCAGTTCCTCGGACGCGGCTATGACGAAATCACGGAGGAATGCCGATCATCGGCATTGCCCAGTATCGCTGTGTCTACTCGCTTTGATGTGGAGGTACCCATGAAGTACATGTTACTGATTTACGTCGACGAACTTGCGTTGAGCGAGACCGAACGGGAGGCGTGCTACGTCGAGTCCACGCAGCTCGCACAACAGATTCATTCGAGCGGGCACTATCTGGCCGCCAACCCACTGCACCCAACCTCAATGGCGACCAGCGTCCGGGTGCGCGACGGCAGTCGGTTCGTGACCGACGGTCCGTTCGCGGAGACGCGCGAACAACTGGGCGGCTACTTCCTCATCGACGCCCGGGATCTCGACGAGGCGATCGGCGTCGCCGCACGGATCCCAATGGCGCGCAAGGGTACCGTCGAGATCCGGCCGGTATTAGAGATCGCGGGCCTGCCGACGGATTAGTGCCCACGACGGGCGGAAGCCCTCAGAGTTTGTGGAAAAACCTACTGCACTCGGGATCTCGCGTTTCGGCGGTGCTCGGGATCCTCAGCAGGGCCGCTGTTATCCCCGCGTGTTGCGCTCCACCCAGCGCCCGCCCTCCTCCGTCAGTTCCTTTTTCCAGAAAGGCGCGCGCGACTTCAGTTCTTCGATGAGAAAACGGCAAGCGGCAAACGCCACCTGCCGGTGAGCCGACCACACAGCACACAGCACGATGGGCTCGTTTGGTTGCAATTGCCCCACGCGATGGATGACCAAGGTATCCAAGATAGCCCAACGGGATTTTGCCTCGCACGCGATTTCCTCTAGGTGCTTTTCGGTCATGCCCGGGTAATGCTCGAGCGTCATCGCAGCGATCGCCACGTCTTCATTAAAATCGCGCATCGTCCCGACAAACACGGCCGTGGCGCCGAAACCGCCCTTCTGAATCGCCAAGCTCTGTTGATACGCGCTTAGCTCCGCCCAGGGATCGAAAGCCTGGATGCGGACTTCAATCATCATTTCAGACCCCCTGTGACCGGCGGCAAAAACGCGACTTCGTCTCCATCGGCGACCACCGAATCCTCAGTTGCATATTGCTGATTCACCGCTATCAAGATATGTGATGGAAGCGCTGCTTCGCCCGTGACTTTCGCCCAGATCCTTCCCGCCGTGTCCCCCGATTCAAAGGCCACCTCCTCCTCCGTACGCCCTAAGCGCTCGCGTAGACTCGCGAAGAAACGCACCCGCACGCTCATGATTCATCGTGACACTTATGGTGTTGTACAATGCGATCTTACTTTATTTCTCAAGGCCAAGGACCATGACCCCACTGAGCCATTTCAACCGCCACGGTGAGGCGCATATGGTGGATGTGGGTGCCAAACCCATCACCCATCGCCTGGCGAAGGCCGAAGGGCTCATCCTCATGCAGCGCGAAACACTACGAAAGGTTCTGAAGGGCGACCATAACAAAGGAGATGTACTCGCTGTGGCGCGCATCGCCGGAATAATGGCCGCAAAAAAAACCGCCGAGCTCGTTCCGCTCTGCCACCCCTTGACTTTGACTCGGGTGGAAGTCTCGCTTGAGCCGCGTGAAGATGAGCCTGCTATCCACTGCCTGGCCAGTGTAGAAACAGACGCCAAGACCGGTGTGGAAATGGAGGCATTAACCGCCGTGCAGATCGCCTTGCTCACCGTCTACGACATGTGCAAATCGGCGGACCGCGGGATGACCATCACCGATATCCGGTTGCTGGAAAAATCGGGTGGCAAGTCGGGTGTATGGAGGCGAAAACCCGAGTAGCTATAACGGCCGCTGTCGTAGGCGGAACGGCTGCCGATCTCCTCGCCACTAAAAGTCCGTCTCAACTTCCCGGCCAGAAGCTTCGAATCACGAGCAACAAAATACCAAAACCAACCCCACCTACGATCCAGCGAATGATTTCCAACTCGCGTTCGACTACGGCCAAACGTTTGTCCAAGTTCTGAACCTCTCCCCGCACGCCTCCGATCTCTCCCCGCACGCCTCCGATCTCTTCCCGCACACCTCCGATCTCTTCCCGAACGCTAGCTTCGATCTCTCGTACACTGCTTTCGAGCTCGTGGAGACCGCTTCCCAGTTCGCGAAGGTCGCTTTTCTTGGCGAGATCGCCCGTGTTTCCCCGATGTAGAGACTCAGCGAGTAACACCGAGGCAGCAGCCGTGGCCTTCTCTTCGGATGCACCCGCTTCTTTCAGTGCCTCGTAGATCTCGCGGATCATGGTGGTCATGGCGCGGCTCCTAAGAGACACCGCAAGCAGCGGTGGCTATTCGGCACCTACTCGTATTTAATGTATTTGAACCGTGGATCATCCGGTGTCCCTTCAAGGGCGCTGCCCTCCTCCACTCCAGGCTGCCATTGAATCACTTCCTCGATCTTGTTGGCCAATTGGAAGTCCTTGTCCGTTATGCCTTTCGCTGCGTGGTTCATCAGCTTTACGATGACGAAGGCATAGGAGACGGTGAGATCGGGATGATGCCAAGCGGCCTCCGCTAGGTGGCCCACGGTGTTCACCACCATCAAGGTCGCCTTCCAGCCTGAAGTCTTGTACCTGCGGCGGATCCAGCCTTCTTTCAACTCCCATTGCGGCAGTTCGGACTGCAGCCGCGCCACGATTTCTTCCTCCGAGTACACCCGTTCCTCTTTCTTTTCGCGCCATTGTGTCATTGCGTTACCTCCTCACCGATTTGCTAGCGTTTGCAACGAGAAAACCGCATCGCTCGCGCGGGATCTGCCGGCGTACACGCGCTACCAAGCTCGCGTCGAGCGCTGCGATTCGATCTCGACGATGGCAGAGCGCACTGCGGAAGCCGAGATAATCGGGTTTCAAGCTCAATAAGGAGCTGATGTCATCAACGCCGAGCGATCCCGCGAGCCCAGCACGCAAACCGAGACCTTGTGCCCGCCGGATGAACTCCCCAATCTGCGTATCCTCGAGCCAATCGCGTAGAGACCCCTCTTCCTTAGCCGCGGTGTCGAGCATGATCCCGTAGAGACCCGACTCTGCGCCGCGCTGCAACAGGCGCCACTGCGGCGCCCGATCCGCGAACAGCACCGCGGTGATCTTCGACCCTTGCGCGCAAAGCCGCTGCAGCTCAAACCACCACGTCGCGGACGGCTGAGGCTCAAATACCCCGACCTTAACGATATCGACACCCGCAGCCAGCATTCGTTTCACCGCAGGGGCGAGCAAATCCGGCGCGCACGGCAAGTCTCCGATCGTTGCGCTAAGCGTACACTGCCCGCCGACAAAGCGTGCGATCTCGAGGGCAAGCTCAGATGACACCGCGCCTAAAACACCGGTCGCGGGTCGCTTCAAGTCGATGACATCCGCCCCCTGTTCGAGCGCGATTCGGGCTTCCTGCAAGGATTGGACGCTGGCCAGGAAAGCGCTCATAAACTCTCTGCTTTCTGGTTAGCTTTGCGACGAAACGATTCGATACCCTCCATCAACCACCCCCACGCTAATCTTTCCTGTTCGCCGGCGGTCTTTTCCAACGCGTGCTTCAAATACCCTATCTCGTTATCGATCTTGTCCGCCGACAACAGGTGCAGGCGGCTAACCAAGATCGCCGCTTCGATGACGACCGCTTGCGCCCGATTAAAGCCCTTGAAGCCCGAGTGAGTTTCTTGATGGACGACATTGCAGAAAAAGCGAGGCCGCCGCTCATTGTCTTCCATACCTTCGATCTCAAGTTCCATGTGCGCCAAGGTATCAACAAGGCGCCAGCCCCGCACCCGATGCGCAGGGACGGTGGCCCAATCGCGCCGGCCGGTAAGGCAGCCCGCGATGACGGCTACGTTATCTGTCAAGTTCACTACCGCCTGTCGGGAGCGTTGCAAATTATCCAGGGTGGTGGACGGACGAAACGGCGCGAGCACCACTTGCTCGGTTTGCCAACGAAACCCCAAAGGGGCGATATGCGCGGTGTTATCCGCGTTGCGGGTCACGATGACTGCTTCATAGATCATGTGCGTCCCCAGACGAAGCGCCCCGCGCCAAACTTGCCTCAGAGTTTGTGAAAAAACCGTCGCGAGCGAAGGAAGGTCGCGTTCTGCCGGAGCGCAGGAACCGCAGTGTATATTGAAATACATGAGGATTCCGAGCACCGCCGGAACGCGAGATCCCGAGCGCAGTA
>JBOIEG010001216.1:0-3508 GCA_050740915.1 Gammaproteobacteria bacterium
CGCTCGGGATCTCGCGTTCCGGCGGTGCTCGGAATCCTCATGTATTTCAATATACACTGCGGTTCCTGCGCTCCGGCGGAACGCGACCTCCCTTCGCTCGCGACGGTTTTTTCACAAACTCTCAGTCACCAATGGCAGACATTCGAGTTAACCGAGCAGGCGCACGGCTATTGGACGGGCTTCGCTGGACGTTGACGTTTCTCGCGCTTTGTGCGGGGTTGATTTCGGTGATGCGGGTCCCGCACCGGGCACTCTGGGTCCCTTCCGTGATCGCAAAGGAATGGGGACACCTTGTCGCACTCTTGCTGATCCTGCTGCTTTTCTGGTGCTTGCAGGGCCGAAGGTCATGGACAGCCGCCGTCGCGGCCACTTGCGCAGCAGGCGTACTGCTGAGCCCCTTGATAAGTGCACTGCGGGTTGCGAACGTGCTGCCTCTTGCCCTGGAAAAGACGTTTGGCACGCCTCCCCTCCCCCCTCCTTTCCAGGCGCGGGCGAAGCCGCTCGTGCTTGCGGACCTTGCCCATTTTTCGGTACCCCGGGTATCAGCTAGAACGTTAAGCTTCAGGCCAGATCTGAACTTGGATCTGTACCGCCTCGCCGATTCAAAGCCATTGCCTGTGGTCGTCGTCATCCATGGAGGATCTTGGCATTACGGGGATTCCGGGCAAATTCCTGCGATAAATCGGTACTTGGCGCAGCGTGGCTACGCGGTAGCGGCAGTGAATTATCGCAAAGCGCCCGAAAACCCGTTCCCTGCCGCACGCGATGATGTCATCGCCGCTATCCGATTCCTGAAATCGCACGCAGGCACTCTCGGTATTGATCCTCAGCGCCTGGTGCTCTTGGGCCGCTCCGCCGGCGGTCATCTGGCGCTCGTTGTAGCGTACAGCGTTCAGGATCCGGCCATTCGGGGTGTGATCAGCCTTTATGCGCCGACTGATTTGGCATGGAGTTGGGAGCATCCGGGAAATCCGCGGGTATTGGACACCCATCGCTTGCTGAGAAACTTCTTAGGCGGTTCGCCGGAACAAAAGCCAGAGGCTTATCATCAAGCATCGCCTTTGCAGCTTGCGCACCGCCGCGTTCCCCCTACACTACTGTTGCATGGAGGCCGCGACGAAATGGTGTGGCCTAAACAAGCGGAACGCTTATCGCAGCGGCTCACAGAGCTGGGATGCAAGCACTTATTCATCCCCCTTCCATGGGCCGACCACGGTTTTGACGCGAATCTCTGGGGACCTTCGGGGCAGATCTATTTATATGCTCTGGAGCGTTTTCTCTTGGGGCTAAACGCGGAGCGAAAGCAATGAGCGCAGAGGATTCCCCTTCGATACCTCAGGATTCCTTGTCGTCCGGCCGGGTCAAAAATCCCGCTGACACCCCTGCCTGGCAAGCTTTGCTTGCGCATCATCGATCGATGGCCGATCGGCACATGCGTGATCTCTTTCGCCAAGACCCTGGTCGAGGAACGCGATTATCTTTGGAGGCAGCCGGCCTGTTCTTAGACTTCTCTAAAAACCGCATCACCGATGAAACGCTACGCCTGCTGTGTGCTTTGGCTGAGGAATGCGGCGTGACGGAGGCCATCGACGACATGTTCCGCGGCGCAAAGCTGAACAACACCGAGCAGCGGGCGGTTTTGCACACAGCCTTACGCAAGCGTACGGATGAGCCGGTCCTCCTCGACGGCGAAAACGTGATTCCTTGCGTTTTGGCTGAGCTTGAAAAAATGCGCAGCTTCTGCCATGCCGTGCATCGCGGGCAGTGGAGAGGGTATAGCGGCAAGCGCTTGACTGACGCCGTTCACATCGGCATAGGCGGATCTCATCTCGGTCCTGTTTTGGTGACCCAGGCGCTCATCCCCTACCGCAACCCTGGCATGCGGGTGCATTTCGTGTCCAACGTGGATAGCGCCGATATCTATGACACGCTCTCACAACTGGATCCCGAGACCACGCTGTTTATCGTTGCCTCCAAGACCTTTACGACTCAGGAGACCATGGCCAACGCGCACACGGCAAAACAATGGTTCCTGTCCAAAGCGCGGGACGCTTCCGCCGTGGCGCGCCATTTCGTCGCCTTATCGACCAATCTGGCAGCGACCAAACAATTTGGGATCGCCAACGACAACGTATTTGAGCTTTGGGATTGGGTCGGCGGCCGTTATTCCGTGTGGTCCAGCATCGGTTTGCCCGTGGTCCTGAGCATCGGCATGGAGAATTTCGAGGAGCTTCTAACGGGCGCACACCTGATGGATGAACATTTTCGCTCTGCCGATCTATGCCGCAACGCGCCGCTTATCCTCGCTTTACTCGGCGTTTGGTACGTGAACTTTTTCGGCATGCACTCCCATGCCATCATCCCCTATGACATGCACCTGGGACGACTGCCTAGCTACCTGCAGCAGCTAGACATGGAAAGCAACGGCAAGTCCGTTAATCGGGATGGCCAAGCAGTGGATTACGCCACGGGAGCGGTGATTTGGGGCGCGCCTGGCACGGACAGCCAACATGCTTTCTTTCAGCTCCTACACCAAGGAACCCACATCATTCCGGTCGATTTCATCCTCGGCCGACGAAATCATAATCCCATGGGAAAGCATCAGGAGATGTTGCTGGCCAACTGCCTGGCGCAAGCCGAAGCTTTGATGCGGGGCAAGACAGTAGCGGAGGTTAGCGCCGATCTTCTCGCCGCAGGCATGCCGCCTGCTGAGATAGAAGGATTGGCCCCTCACCGGACTTTTCCAGGAAACAAGCCAAGCACTATGATCCTCTATGAGAAGCTCACGCCGAGAACCCTAGGCGCACTGATTGCCCTCTACGAGCATAAGGTGTTCGTCCAAGGTCGTATTTGGGGGATCAACTCTTTCGACCAATGGGGAGTTGAGCTGGGCAAACAGCTAGCCGGCCCTATCTTAAGTCAGCTAACCGGTGGACAAATCAGCGAGCATGACAGCTCCACGGCAAATCTCATCGCGCTGTGCAGCGCAGCCGGCACCGACTAAACCGAGAACCGATGAAGGTTCCCAGACCAGCGCAATCCAGCCGTAAAGTCCTTGCTTAGCCTGCCGTCGGCACTCGCTACCCACGTGAAAATTTTGTTGCAAGGTGACAAGGAGGTTACCTCTGGGTCAGGCAGAGCGGTCAAGTCCTTGCTGTAATATTTGATTTGGGGTTGAGCGCGTTGTGCTTCGGGCCGCCGACCAAGCCTTTGCCATCGTCCAAGCGCTACGTGAGGACCTGCAAGAGAACAGGTATGCGAGAGGTGGCGCCGAGCAGCCTTGACCGCGAATGCCCTGTTTTTAGATGCGCATCATAGTAGACGCGACTTTTACTTGACAGTGCGGTATCCGCCTTTAAAGTACGCGGCGAAGCTTTTCGTCTCAGAGTTTGTGAATTTTTCGATATTCGCGGCGATAAGCCGCCGAGAGGGGATACCGGCGCCGGTGAGACAAGCGCGGGTGGAATGTCGCCTAGGAGCCTGTCGGACTTAGGTTGAACACCAAAGC
>JBOIEG010001217.1:0-16090 GCA_050740915.1 Gammaproteobacteria bacterium
CGCAGGCCAGATAGCTGTCCTCTCGCGCACAGTCCTGGCTCGGATTCTGCGCCTCGATAGGCGCACTGGAATCTCGGCCAAGGAGGATCTGACGGCGCCTCCACAGACCTGCCGAAAGGACACAGTCGTTTCAGCGCATTCGTGATCGTAAATCGCCCCGCATCCAGCTTCCCGTTGACCTCATGCCAGCTCAAGGGCATGGACACCGTGGCGCCTGGCAGGGGGCGCACGCTAAAGGGCGCCACCAGAAGTCGGCCCTGCCCATTCTGCAGGTAATCGATATAGACACGGCCTTCGCGGGCTTTGATCGAGCGGGTGACGGTGGCGAGCTCCGGCAGTTCGGCGACCATCACCCGTGCCAGCAACTCGCCCAAGGTGCGCGATTGCTCATAGCTGTACCCACGCCCCAGCGGGATGAGCACATGCAGTCCGGTGGAACCGCTGGTCTTTATGTAGGTCGGCAGTGCGATCTCAGCGCAGAACCTGCGGATCGCGTTTGCGATCGTCACCACGTCGCTAAAAGGGGCGCCTTTAGGGTCCAGATCGAGGATGCACCAGTCCGGCCGCTCGAGTGAGCCCAAGCGGCTTGACCAGATGTGTAGCGGGATGGTGCCCAGGTTGATGATATAGAGCAGGGAGTCCACATCCTCGACGATGAAGTAATTGATCTCGCGCTCGGCGCCCTCGCTCCACACGCGCTCTTGCCTGATCCAGTCCGGCACGAACTCCGGGGCATCTTTCTGGAAGAACGATTTGCCGGCGATGCCGTCCGGATAGCGCGTGAGCACGCCCAGAAAGAATGGAATCCTCAGCGAAAGCCTCGCTGCCCTGATCCGAGGTATAGCCGTCTTTTTCCTTGATCATCAGCCAATCTTTCTCGCCACGCCGGGTTTTGAGCAAGGTCCACTTGCCGCGCAGCTTGTAGCCTTTGAGCTCGAACAACAGCTTGCCCTTGATGAGACCCTCTGCGGGATCGTTTAAGGGAACCCACACCCCGCGATCCCACACGATCACCGCTCCGGCACCGTAATTGCCCTCCGGGATCACCCCCTCGAAATCGACGTAGTCCAGGGGATGGTCTTCGACCCGCACCGCAAGCCGTTTGTCCCTGGGATCGGGCGATGGGCCCTTAGGGATGGCCCAGGAACGCAGCACCCCATCCATCTCTAGGCGGAAGTCATAGTGGAGTGCCCGTGCGGCATGTTGTTGCACCACAAAGCGCTGGCTCAGCACTCGCACCCTGCGCCCAAACGGCTCCGGTGTCCGCTCCGCCGAGCGCTTGGTGCGGTATTCGCTTAGGGGATCGATCTCGTTGGGGCTGCTATCGTTGAGAGAGTGCGTTGCTCTTGGGAAAAAGCCCTCAAGCACGGAAACCGCTTTGATTAGGCGCCGCCCTTAGCTCATAGCTCCAGCCGCTAGCGCAACGCTCGCGGGGGCGCGAGCTGTTCTAACTTGCGCTTGAATTCCTCCGTCACCCGCAGCGATTCCTGCTCGTTCCGGACCGCGCGGGGGGTGATCAATACCACCAGTTCCCTGCGCTCTAAGGTGTTTGTGAAGTTGCCAAAGAGCTTGCCGAGGATGGGTATTTTGTAGAGTCCCGGTATACCCCTATCCGTATCGGAACGCGTATCCTCAATGAGTCCGCCCAACACGATGGTGTTGCCGGATTGCACAGCGACGGTGCTCTTGACCTGCCGCTTGCTGAAGCTTGGGGCTTGTACTCCCCCCTCATTACTGGGTACGCTCGCGATGCGCTCCGAGACCTCTTGGGAGATCTCCATGCTGACCAGACCGCTGGCATTGACCCTAGGCGTAACCTCCAGGATAACGCCCGCGTCTCTGAATTCAATCTCATTGATCTGAGGTGCGCTAACGGTGTCTGTGCTGACTCGCTGGCTGGACGGGAAGGGGATTTCCTCGCTCACGTTGATGGTGGCGGTCTGATTGTCCAACACCATGAGCGCCGGGGCGGAGAGTATATTGGCCTTGCTCTCCGTGGCTAGCATGTTGAGCGCCGCACGTACTTGGCCAGCACTGGAGATCAGGTAAGAAAATCCGCCGGAGCTAGCATCGGTTAGCCGTGGTACAAGCCCACTCGTCGGGTCAATGGAAGCAGAGGTGCCGCCAAGGATTCCGTGAGATCTACCACCGCCGCCGATGGTGTTGCGGAAAAACCACTCCACGCCGAATCGCAGTTCGTCGCTCAAGGTGACTTCGTAAATCGTGGCCTCGATCAAGACCTGCAGCGGCACGATATCGAGCTTCTTCAGGGCGGCCTCGATCATCTGATAATCGGCCGCGGAGGAGAATATCACCAAGGCGTTGTTGACCACATCGGCGATGATGCGCACGGTGCTGCCGCTCGGCAGGGTGAGCTCGCTGCCAGTCGTGGGCTGCTGCTCGGCTGGGGTGCGACGCTCTTGGCCCTCCTGCGGTTCTTCCGACTCGAGGGTGACCGGTTCTAGCCCCGGGGCCACCTCCGCACCGGGAACCTGGCCCTCGCCGGTGCCGAATACGCCGTTTAAGGTCGCCGCCAGATCCGAGGCTTTGGCGTTTTGCACGTAGTAGACATAAAGCCGCTGGCCGGCCTTGCCGTCCGAGTTGTCCAGACGCTGCAACCAGCCGGTGATCTCATCCAGGTACTGGGCTTGGGAAGTCACGATCAGGACCGAGTTCAGGCGCTCTATGGGAACAAAGCGCGCCATCCCGCCGAGGGTGCTTTCATCTTCTCCTCCAAACACCGCTTCCAACTCGGTGACCACCGTCTTGGCATCCGCGTACTCCAAGGGAATCAATCCCAAGGACATACCCTTCAGCCAGTCCACATCGAAGACTTGGATGGTCTGGATCATATTGTCCAGCAGCCGTTGCGGTCCTGCCAGGATGAGCAAGTTACGGCGCTTATCCGCCTGGATCAGGATCTCCGTTAAGAAGGGCTCGAGCAGCTTTTGCACTTCGTCGACGCCGATGTAACGCAGCGGTACCACCTGGGTACGAAAACCGAGCGAGCTGCTGGGGTGTTGCCCGACGGACGGGGGTAGACTTTCCCGAAAGGCGTTTTCCGCTGGAATGATCTTAAACAGGCCGCCGCTATCCACCAACACCGCATCGTTTATCTTGAGCAGCGACTCGAGGACCGGGATCAGGTCCTCTCTGGACAGGGGGTGACTGCTTTGAATGGTGACCGTACCCGCCACCGCGGGATCGATCACGTAGTTCTCTTGCAGCAGATCGCCCAGAATGACCTTGACCACCTCATGCAGATCGGCATCTTCAAAGTTAAGCGTGTATTCCCCCTGTCGGCTTGGTCGCCTGCTGAGCGAGTCGGGAGGTTTCACAAACTGCCCGTGCCCGCGCTGCAGATCTGGCCTACGCTTTTCTTCCTCGGATTGTCCGAGCTCGATTTCCGAAGATCCACGAGAGGGGGCTTGTGGGGTTGCCGCGGTGCGCGCCGAAGGCGAGGCCCATGGAGGCACCTGTCGTGGGAGTTTGGCGCAGCCACCAAAAAGAAAGGCCGCGCCGAAAAGCAAGAGGGCTATCCGCGATTTCATGAAACACTCGCCATGTGATTTCCCCATTTCTGAGAGCTTGTGAAAAAATCGTCGTGAGCGAAGGGAGGTCGCGTTCCGCCGGAGCACAGGAACCGGAGTGTATATTGAAATACCTGGGGATCCCGAGCACCGCCGGAACTCGAGATCCCGAGCGCAACAGATTTTTCACAAGCTCTGTCCCGTTGCCACCCATGCCAGCGAAGCTATTCTCGAAAGCAATCAGACAAAGCTTATAAATAACTGAATAGGCTATTGTTCTTCCTCATTCTCGGATCCGGCGGGCGCATCGCGCTCAGGGTCTTGGCCCGCCCTAGGGCCGCGCCGCTTTGAATTCTGCGCTTTCTTGTCCTCAGTCTGGGCTTTGGCGGATCGCGATTGCTTGCGCTTTTGACTTTGTTTTCGTTGTTTTTTTCGTTTGGCCGCCAAGGGGTCCCCCTTTCTGATCAAAGCCAGTTCGTGGGTTTGCGCACCGTTTATCATCACCACCTTATCCGCGAGCACCTCCTCCAAGGTCCACCCGTGAAATTCCTCCCCCTGGCCGACGCGATGCTGGGCATTATCCCTTTTGGTCTTGATCAAAGCGAGCTTCTGGGTTCCGGAAAGGGTGATCCCGGAAAGCTCTAGATCGAAATTAGAAGCCGTGGCAGCGCCACTCTGGCCAAGCGCCGTCTTATCGCTCGGCTGGAAGGGTCTGCGCGTGCTGCTAAAGAGCGGCCGTTCAACGAATTCAGAATAACGATCGACCGGGGGGAGCTCGATGCTCATGTTGACCGCCTTGACCGGCGTTTCGCCCCCTCCGGCTTTTCCTGTCTCGAGGGGTCTGTCGCGGCTGCCTATGAGCAACTCGATCCCAACCACGGCCGCGAGCAACACGGCGACAGAAATCATTACGTTGCGCCTTGTCATCAGCTGGCACCCTGTTCGCGTTTGCCGGTTTCGGGTTCTGCGGCGCGAGCGAAACCCGAGAGATCCAGCTGAATATCGAGCATCGGCTCCGTGTTCGAGGTTGCGCGTAGGCTATAAAACGACAAGCCCCGAACCGACAGCTTGTCGATAAATACCAGCGGTAACTGGGTCTCGATGGCGTGCAGGATCTCCCGCAACCCTTCGGTTTGCGCTTTGAGGCGCAGAGAAGTCGCGACCTTTGTCAATCTCTCCTCGTTCGCGCTGGGCAGATCGCTGGAGGTGATCAGTTGTCCCCCGCTGGCCTCTATGATCGTTTTTAGGTGGTTTTGCAGGCCGGCAGCCGCTAGGCTCGGGGTACGGCCGATCAGATAATAGCGGTCGCTGGTGTCACTGCGGCGAAATTCCGCCAGCCGGCTCTCTATTGTTCTTCGACTCTGCGCGATCTGGATCAGCTTCGCGAGTTGGGTCTGAGCGTGTTGCAATCGATCACCGGAGGATCGGTAAGTGTCTATCAACGGTTGCAAAAAACCGAAATGCACCGAGGCCAGAACGGTGAACAGCAAGCCTAGGGATAGCACCTGGTGGAGCATTGTCGTCGAGCGCATCATCCTTTTTCTGCCACGATCTCAGCGGAGAGGTTGCATTGTTCTTTGTTGGTGCGGATGTTCTGCCGGATCGGGGAAGTGAATCGTGCGCCGGCAAAGTCCTCGGAGGACTCGAGTTTTTCGATCAAGGTCGTCGCCGTGTCCGCTTCGCCTTGGATGGTGATCTGGTCCCCGTCCACTTGCAAGCGGTTAAGCCACGCATCATCGGGCATGAGTCGGGCAAGTTGATCCAAGGTGGCGATCCTCAGGGGAATGTCTTTGCGTTTCCCGACCAAATACCGGGCCCCGCTCGTTAGCTGCTCCAACTGCCGGCGTAAGCGTGTTGCTGCGCTAGCCTGTTGCCGCACTTGTGCAATTTGCTCTTGCAGCTGGGTTAATTTTTGTCCGTTGAGGTATAAGGGGAGGCTAAGGGCGACCAGCAGCAGGAGCCAGATGAACGCAACTTGCACCCAGATCTCCCGATTGGCGGAAGAGCTCGTGTCGTCGTCCGCCAGTAACCTTAGCTCGTGGGTCGAGGGATTAGGGTCCGCGGGATCGGCGAATGCCACGGCCTGGGCACTGAAACCCCAGGAGTTGAGCTGCTGGGTCGCACCTTCCACAGCGGCGCGTGGTGACAACAATATCTCTAAGCGCAAGCGCTGTGCATCGGGATCCCGTTCCACGATCCGGTAATCGAAATAGATCTCCTCGGGATTGAATGGGGTAAGCCGATCCATCTCGAAGCCGATGACCTCGCGCAGGTTTTCTTCCGCTGCGAGCGGTAGGGTGATCGATCTGCGGATACAGTCCGAAGCGGGGAGTAGGATCAAAATACGGGCGCCGGCTTGGCGGTGCTGGGTAAGCCAGGCAAGGGCCGCTTTTTGTTCCGGGGTCGCGCGTTCTGCAATGGCAAAGCGAAAGGTATTAATGGGCGTTCGTTGGCCCGAATGCGACTGAGTGATCACGGCTTCCCCCTCACTGAGCCGAACGTAAATGGTGTCGCGTTCACGTTCAAATCGCTTTTGGATCTGGTTCGGGACAAGATCGTGCAAGCCGTCCAGCCACCAACGAAAAAACCTCTTGAGCGGCAGGGTAACAGAAGCTAAGGCCATCCGTCGCTCACCCCGAAGTCCACCCGAGAATGGTGTAAGGCCGTTGTGGGATCTGATCCAGAGAGATAATGGCGGCGATAGAGGTGCGCGCGTTCGCGACTATTCCCTGGGCGCGAATGGAAAACACGCGCCCGCCTCCGGTACCTGCGTACCTTGGGTCGAGCTTGAGGGCGCCGCGTTCGCTACCCGGTGCTTCGCGCTCCTTCAGTAAGCGCTCGCGCAGCGTTTCTGGATCTTGGTTCGGCACGATCCTCAACACCGACATCGGCGCCAAGGTGAGGTTTACCTCCTTGAGCCCGGAGTGCACCGTGATCGCTTTGCGCAGTTTTTTAAACAATTTTGTCGACATCCCCGGGAGTTGCAGCAGTTCCTCAACGGTGTCAAAAGGAGCGTTTTTCGGACCGTAGTCCAGGCCCAACTCAGAATAGACTTCTTCTTCCAAGCCCTTGAGGCGGTTTAGATTATCCGCATCGCGAAAATCCAACATCGCCTCCACCAAGCTCTCGCGTTGCTCATCGGGCAGGCCCAAGGATACTAGCAAGTCGTCAAACAACTCCGGGCCCGCTTTGTTGAGGTCGATCTTTCCAGCCTCATCTTCGACGTAAGTACGCACCCGCCCGGCGCCAAAACGATATTGCTTTGTCTGCAGTGTCAAGCTCGGCGTCTGGCGCCGATCGGCTTGTAGCAAACGTAGGATAGCATGATTAACGCCCGCTTCGGCGAGCGCGCGAGCCCTCACCTGAGCGCTTTGGGTCAACGCCAACCGGATCTCGGTTCGCATCGCCAGCACCAGCCCCCCCATGATCACCGTTAACAACACTGTCGCCCACAGAATGACCACCAGCACGATGCCGTTTTGGTGCCCGATCACGGTGCTCGTGCTCTGGCCCTGCACCCTCGGGCGCCGCTCAGATCCATCGAAATAAGGTAGACAGAGCACTAGATCTCAGAGCTTGTGAAAAATCGTCGCGAGCGAAGGGAGGTCGTGTTCCGCCGGAGCGGAGGAACCGGAATGTATATTGAAATACATGAGGATTCCGAGCACCGCCGGAACACGAGATCCCGAGCGCAGCAGATTTTTTCACAAGCTCTCGGCGCTCGTTTCGATGTCCTCAGGGTTTACGGTGGATGGCGCCCCAAGGCGCAGCGGCACGATGATCCCCCGGGCTCCCATGGACTTGCTCCAATAGCGCAGCCGTACCATCTCGGGTAAGCGTTGGGCATGGCGCCATTCGGGTTGCCAGCCGCTTCCCGATCCGCTTTCTAGCAGTCCATAGAAATCAAACGCGATTTGTTGCAGCGCGCCCAGCAGCACCCGGCGGCGCGCCGGTTGAGACCTTGGTGCTGTAGCTGTAGAAGGACGGTAAAGACGGTAGCTCAGCACTAGGCGTTCCCCACGAGCATGCGGCGCGACATAGAGCGCCAGGCGGTATAGCCCCCCTACCCCTTGCTGTGTCGGTAGCAGGGCGGTAAACGCAACGCGCCCGGGCTCACCTTGGAAGACGCTGTTCTTGCCATCCTCAAGGCGCACGCGAAGAGGGCGGGCTTCGCTCAGCTCGCGGAAGATGAATTGCTCGATGAGCCGTACTTCCTGCGCGGCCTCAATGCGCGCATGGGCGCGATCCCAACTACTGGAGGCCACCTTCACTCCCGAGGTGATCAACGTCGCCATCAAGGCGAGCAGGGTGACGCTGATGAGTAGTTCCAGCAGAGTAAAACCGCCCTGCCTCATAACGGTTTCTCGGGATCATCTTGGCGCGCGATGCGCAGCGTAGACAATGTCAGGGAGCGCGTGCTTGCTGGAGCACCCCAAGCAAGGGTCAGCCGGACCTGAAATGCCTTGGGCAGTGTGCGCGGGGCGATCTCCTGTTGCTCCCCTTCCTCACTTTCCGCTTGCGCTGTTGGGTTGCTGCGGGAAAACGGCGCAAGCGGGGGCAATTCATAAGGCGAAATCAACCAATGCCATCGGTAAGCCCCGATCTCGCCCGAGGCCTCTCCCGACTGTAGCGCGACATCCCGCCCCACCCTGGCAAGTAAAGATTCCGCGACCGATGCGGCCCTGAGATGTTGTTCCGCGATTCCGGCATTGCGCACGCTGGTCCCATAGGCGCGCAGCAACACGCTTAATGTGAGGGCGAGGATGACAAAGGAGACCAGCACCTCGAGCAAAGAAAAGCCCTGCTCGCGAATGCTTTTATCCACGGATGGAAACCTTGCCGGTAAGCCAGTCGATATCCACGTGGTAAGTCCGCTTGTCGCCTTTTAAACTGATCCGTCCACCGGTCGTCGATCCATCTGGAAAGAAGCGAATGGAACCCACCTGTGCGGAAAGCAATTCTGAGCGTGCGGTCACCAGAGTCAACTGAAGATGAGAGGGAAGCTGTCGCCCCTTGCGGCTGCCGCTCAGCCGGTAACGTCGATTCACCATGTCGAGGAACAGTACCGTCTCCCGCTGGGCAGCCACGGCGTGGCTCCTCGCCCGCTTCAACGCCGCCGCCACCTCATGGGTCGCTGCTTTCAGCTCAGCGCTGCGCACCGCGCCTGAAAACGCAACGGGGACCACGGCCAATATGAGCCCCACGATGACCAAGACGACCATCAGCTCGAGCAGGGTGAATCCCCTGTAGGCTTTCACGGACCTTCCATTATCGGGCTCAAAGCACCTCAAGCGCTCGTTTTTCCGATGTTCTCTACGGTGTTATTCCCAACTCGCGACATCGGCATTATCGTCCTCCCCGCCTTCTGCATTGTCGGCCCCTAGAGAGGCGAGATCATAGTCCCCGTGCTTGCCGGGGGATTCGTAGCGGTAGGAATTACCCCAAGGGTCTTCGGGCACCTTGGTTTTCTTTAGGTAAGGTCCGTTCCACTGGGGCGCATCCGAGGGTTGTTCGACGAGCGCCTGTAACCCCTCGTCGCTGCTCGGATAGCGACCCAACTCCAGAAAAAAGAGATCGAGCGCTGCCCCGAGCTCCTCGACTTGCACCCGCGCGGTCTTGGCGCGTGCACCGCCCACTCTTTTCATCACGTTGGGGGCGACGATGCTCGCGATTAACCCCAAGATGATCAACACCGCGATCAATTCAATCAGCGTGAACCCCAGTGATTTTCTTTTGTTCATGGCCTCAACCCTTAAACCTGTTAGTGAACGAATGAGGTGTCCCGTCAAGTACTCGGAGCTTGTGAAAAAATCTACTGCGCTAGGAACCTCGCGTTCCGGCGGTGCTCGGGATCCTCAGGTATTTCAATATACACTCCGGTTGCTCGTCTCCTGCTTGAGACTCACCCCTTCGGGGCTTGCGCGCCGTTTCGCTTCCGGCGAAACGCTCCTGTGCTCCGGCGGAATACGACCTCCCTTCGCTCGCGACGATTTTTTCACAAGCTCTCGGGCTATATCGGGATGTCGTTGATGCTGAGAATGGCGAGCAGCAGCGGAACAATGATGGCCAGCACCACCAAGGCCATCCCCAAGATCAGCACCGGTTCCAGAAACGCCAGCAACCTTTGGATCGCCCGTTCAACCTCTTTGTCGTACACCTCGGCGATCTTGAGCAGCATTTTATCAAGCTCCCCAGTCTCCTCGCCCACTCTCAGCATATGCACCGCGTCCGCGGGAAACACGCCGGATGCGGCCAAAGGCGCGGCCAGGCCACCCCCGTGTTTCAAGCTTTCGATGACCCGATCCATGCCTTTGGCCAAGGCCCGATTGGTGAGGGTGTCTTTGACGATGCCGAGCGCGGCTACCAAATGGATACCGTTGCCCAGCAAGGTACCCAGGGTCTTGCTGAAGCGAGCTACTTGGATTTTTCTGATCAAGGCCGAAATTAAAGGCGCCTTAAGCAGCCACGCATCCCAGCGGTAGCGCTTTTCCGGATCGGCGAAAGCGCGCTTTATCGCCACCGCCGCCGCCACCACGCCGGCCAGCCCTAGCCAGCCGTATTTGACCGTGATATCGCCGAGGCCGATCACCAACTGAGTCGCCAGTGGCAAGGTCGCTCCCATGTCCTCAAAAAGCGCGGTGAACTGCGGTAATACAAAGGTAAGCAGCACGACGACCGAGAGAGTGGCCACAGAGAGCAGGATCGCCGGATAGATCAACGCGGATTTTACCGACTCCCGCACCGCCTCGGCGTGTTCCAGGTAATCGGCTAGGCGCTGCAGGATCAACTCCAGCGCGCCGGCGGCCTCGCCCGCTCTAACCAGATTGATATACAGACTAGAGAAGACGTCGCCTTGCGCCTGCATGGCATCGGATAACGAGCCACCGCCCCGTATGCGTTCGCGCAGCGTCAGCAGGAGCTTGCGCGTGGTCTCATTCTCGGCGACATCGATCATGACGCCCAGGCAGCGATCGAGCTCCAAACCGGCGGATAGCAGCGTAGCAAGCTGGCGTGTGATCGCCAGCATATCGTGGCGCGAAGGACGATCCTTGCGGGTGATCCAGGGCAGCAAGTCCACCACCCGCCTCGGCATGGCTTGGGTCGCTTCCTGCGCTCGGATCGGGGTATGGCCCAAGGCATGCAAGCGCTGCACGACGTCCCGCTGATCTGATCCTTCCAACTGTCCCTCGACGATCTTGCCCTCGGTGGTGACCGCTTTGTACACGTACAGCGGCATCAGCGGATCTCCTGGGCTACCCGCAGCACTTCACTAAACGTCGTGGTCCCGGCGAGCGCTTTTTGGTAGCCATCGGTTAACATCGTTTTCATGCCCTCGGCCTTGGCCACCTTTTGGATCTCTCCGCCCGCGGCGTGCTGCAAAATGAGGCTGCGGATGGCGTCGCTCATCACCAACAGCTCAAGCAAGGCGATACGCCCCCGAAACCCACTGCCACCGCAAGCCGCGCAGCCTTTTTCCTGGTACAGCAGCAACGGGCCCGGCGGGGGTTCGAAACCGTCTTCCTTAAAGCGCGCGACCAATTCAGGCAGAGCTTGGTAGGGCTGGCGGCACTCGGCGCACAGTCGGCGCACCAGGCGCTGCGCCAGAATTCCGGTCACCGTCGAAGTCACGAGATAATCTTCAACCCCCATGTCAAGCATCCGGGTCACGCTGCTGCCGGCATCATTGGTGTGTAAGGTGGACAAGACCAGGTGCCCGGTCAATGCGCTTTGGACCGCGATCCGCGCCGTTTCCAGATCACGCATCTCGCCGATCATGATGATGTCCGGGTCCTGGCGCATGATGGAGCGCAAGGCATTGGCGAAGCTCAATCCGATCTGGGGCTTGGTTTGGATCTGGTTGATCCCCTCGAGCTGGTATTCCACCGGATCCTCTACCGTAAGCACCTTACGGTTCGGGGTGTTCAGCTCTTGCAGCGCGGTATACAGCGTCGTGGTCTTGCCGCTACCCGTGGGTCCAGTGACCAGCAAGATCCCATGGGGAAGGGAGAGCACCTGGCGGAATTGTGCCAGCATGGCGGCATTGAACCCCAGAGTGGAGAAGTCGAGCTTCACGCTCTCTTTGTCCAGCAGGCGTAACACCACGCTTTCCCCGTGCAAGGTGGGCACGGTGGAGAGGCGGATGTCTATGTCTTTGCCCTGCACCCGCATTGGAATACGCCCGTCCTGAGGTAGTCGGCGTTCTGCGATATTGAGCTTCGCGATCAGCTTGATGCGGGAGATGACCGCCGCGGTGGATTGCACGGGTGGCGCCTCGATCTCCCGCAACTCTCCGTCGATTCGATAGCGGATCTGCAGCCGATGCTCGAAGGGCTCAATGTGTATATCCGACGCGCGCTGCTCTATGGCGCGGTTGATGACGAGGTTAACGAGACGCACGACCGGCGCTTCGCTCGCCAGGTCCTTGAGATGCTGGACGTCGTCTTCGTCGTCCGTTGCGGCCTGGTCAATGGTCTTGGAGATTTGCCCGATGTCCGACTGGCCGGTACCGTAGAGCCGTTCAATGGCTTCTTCTATTTCGGACTGCACGCCGGTGCGGGGGATGATAAACTTTCCGAGCGCCATGCGCAGGGCGTCGATGGTGAACTGATCCTGCGGCGCGGCCAGGGCAACGGTCACGCTGTTTTCGCTCTCCGCGATGGGAACCGTCTTGGCTTCTTTTAAAAAACGCACCGAGAGTCGTTCTTCAAGCAGCGGCATGCTTGGGAAATCTTTCTTCTCGACCAGAGGGGCTGCGAGCAATTCCGCCAGTGCCTCGGCGACATGGCGCTCGGCCACCAATCCCAGGCGCACCAGTAGCACGCTGAAATTCTCTTCCTGTGCTTCCGGTAAGCGCAGCGTTTGGGACAAAGTGCGTTCCGGCAAACGCTCATGTTTCACCAAAAACTTGCCAAATCGCTCTGCGAACGCCAGTTTATCTTCGTGCAACGTGGTGGTAACCATGCTCACCCTCCTTAAGGCCGGTTTTGAGGTCGGCAAAGCGGAAACTGCTTCCCCCGTAATATGTTCGCAGACCCAAGCCGTTCTGGTTGTAAGCGCGAACCGCGCACTCATCCTCTAGAATAATATGATAATCGATCTCAGCGCGTCCGCCCGAACCTTTGTTTAACAGCCCCTCGACGTGGCTTTGAGCGTTAATGGCTTAACAGGCGTCGCTGCGAATGAGGGAGGAACCGGGCTCGAAAGCCCTAATAACAGCGCGTTTGGGAGCAGGGGACAACCGGCGGCGGGGGGCCGCCGATTGTGTCGCTTAGGGCCTATTTGCGGAATGCGTAGGCCGCCCCGCAGGGTAATCCCTCGGCACAGGGTAATTGTTCGGGCCTGTCCGGATCGAAGACTAGAGGTTGGGGGCTTCCGACCAAGGCGGTATTACCGAGATTGCTGATCGCCACGCGTCAAACCGCTCACACGATAGGCGGCTCTTCGGGGACGCGTTGATCGGTCGCGGGGTCGACTTCGAACTGAAACGCCTCTATCGTGTCAGTCGCAGCCCCCGGGCTCTCAAAGCGCGCGAGGTGGTATAAGGCTTCGCCCTCATTGACCAGCGGCAGATTGGTGCGCCCCACGATAACGCCTGCCGCTGGCGCGCGCACCGCTTCCTCGCGCTCGCCGAACGGATCGGAGACGATGGCCAACAGTTGATCGGTCTCCACGTTTGCCCCTAGACCCGTGGTCGAATGCAGGATCCCGCTCTGCGGCGCCCGGATCCATCCGCTAGCGCGTGCCACCAAGGGTTCTAGCTTCAGATCCGAGCCGCGGCGCTGGGGGAGCATGGCCAACTCCCGCATCACGGAGACGACCCCGTTCACACCGGTTCGGATGGCGATCTCGTCAAAGCGTAAGGCCTCCCCCGCCTCATACACGATGACGGGGATCCCCAACTCGGCCAGCGCCTTGCGCAGCGATCCCTCTAGCAGAGAGGTGTTTATCGTCACCCGGGCAGGAAAAGCTCGGGCCATGCGCGCCGTTTCGGGATCCGATAGATTGGCCCGGATCTGCGCCAGGTTCTCGCGGTGGATAGCGCCGGTGTGCAGATCGATGCCGTGGGTGCAAACGGCGGCGATCTGCTGCAGGAACACATGCGCTAAGCGAGCCGCCAGGGACCCTTTATCCGAGCCCGGAAAGGAGCGGTTGAGGTCCCGCCGGTCGGGAAGATAACGCGACTGGTTGATGAATCCGTAGATGTTGACCACGGGCACCGCGATCACGGTTCCGTGCAGGCGCTCCAGGGCCCTTATATTCACCAAGCGGCGAATGATCTCCACGCCGTTTATTTCATCCCCGTGGATGGCGGCGCAAACGAATAATCGTGGGCCTGAGCGCCGCCCGTGCACCACTTGTGCCGGAATGCCGAGGTTGGTATGAGCGTAGAGCGCGGGGATCGCGAGCTCGATGAGCTTGCGCTGGCCGGGCTCAACCCGGACCCCGCCCAGGCAAAACGGCTCTGCTTTCACGCTCAGCCGCTGCCTCGGGTCCGGGTGCGGCCTTGGCGGGCGTTTTTTTCGATGAATTCGATGATCATCCCCGCGATGTCTTTGCCGCTCGCTTTTTCGATACCCTCTAACCCCGGTGAGGAATTTACCTCCATGACAACAGGGCCATGGTTGGAACGTAAGATATCGACCCCGCAGACATTGAGCCCCATGGTGCTGGCGGCGCGCACGGCAGTGGAGCGTTCCTCCGGCGTAATGCGGATAAGACTGGCGCTGCCCCCGCGGTGCAGGTTGGACCGAAACTCGCCCTCCCTGCCTTGGCGCTTCATTGCCGCGACCACCTTGTCTCCCACAACCAAGCAGCGAATATCCGCACCGCCCGCCTCCTTGATGTACTCCTGAACCAACACACTAGCTTTGAGACCAAGAAACGATTCGATGACACTCTCCGCGGCCTGGCGAGTCTCCGCCAGCACCACCCCGATCCCTTGGGTGCCCGCCAGCAATTTGATCACCACCGGCGCGCCGCCCACCATGTCGATGAGATCGCCGATGTCGTCGGGTTTGTTGGCAAAACCGGTAATGGGCAAACCAATGCCCTTGCGGGACAGCAACTGTAACGCGCGTAGCTTGTCACGTGAGCGGGTGATGGCCACCGATTCATTGAGAGGATAGACCCCGATCATCTCGAATTGGCGCAGTACGGCGGCGCCGTAAAAGGTCACCGATGCGCCGATGCGCGGGATGACGGCGTGTAAGTCGTCGATACCCTCGCCCTTGTAGTGAACACCGGGCCGGTGGGAGGTGATGTTCATATAACAGCGCAGCACGTCCAGGATGCGGACCTCGTGACCGCGTTGCTGGGCCGCCTCAGCCAGGCGTCGGGTAGAGTAGAGCTTAGGATTGCGGGACAATACGGCGACCTTCATGAGGATCCTCGATTGCGTTTATGTCTTTCCCGGTGCGGGTAACGGCGACGTAACGACGGTGCACCCAGATAGCAGCCCGCCGGGTTAATCACCCACCCTCCTTCGACTATTGCGGTGCGGCCCAACAGCATGCGAAACAACATATCCTCGCGATTGGTGAGCGTGATCTCAGCGGTCCACTCGTGGGATCCTAATTTAATCCGGGTGCGGATGACGGGGCGTTGTTCTCTGTGACCTCCGGAATCGCTGACGACGCGGGTGTCGATGATGTCGGTTATGCATTGGCACTCCACATCTGTGCGGTGTTGCAAGGGGTGGATGCGGAAACGCACGCGCTTTTGCCCCTGCTCCTCGAATTCTTCTACCCGAAACGCGTGCAGAGCGGAGGTGCGCGCCCCGGTGTCGATCTTCGCCTTAATCCCCGGTATGCCTAATTCTGGGAGCTCGACCCATTCTCGCCAGCCTATTTGCACTAGGTGTATACCCCTTTTCACTCGTATCGCTAAGCACACCCGGCAACCAAGCAACGGTTGTGCTAAACCTTGCGAATGGTACTTGGACAGCGCCGGGCGTTCAAATTGAGCGCCGAAAAAACTGGCGAGGCCAAAGGCTAAGCGAAACGGCGTAGCTTACCGCGGCTCGATTGACCTACTGCGCCCGGCGATGGCGGGTGCAGGCGACACACCCCTCGCGGGGTATTTGAGCGCCGTCACCGGAACACATCATCCAGCACGTCTTCCTGGAGCAACTCCCGTAGGCGTTTTTTCTCTAAATATTCTTCAATGCGCCGTCGGGCAATCCCGGAGCCGCGTTCGCTGCCCTCTGCTAACACTTTGTTCTTGAGAACATTAAACTCGACACCGACATCGTCGAAAGCGTCTTCGGTGGTCTTTTTAGGGTAAGCCTCTTCTAAGTCAACGCTTTTCAATTTATTCACCCCATGGTACCGATCGGGCGAATTATTTAGACCGCTCAGTTCGACCTGTAAAACGAAAATTTATGATGGGGTTGATTAAAGAATTTGATTAATGCACCAGCTGTGGCAATCTATTCCTAGTGTAGTGTCCCTTAAATAACTTTACAGACTTTCCAGTGATTGCTAGGGTCTCGCTCATGCCGAACACCAGCGTGGCGATCAAGTTGCAGCCGGCTGAACGCACGCCGCTGGAGACATGGGGAT
>JBOIEG010001218.1:0-2486 GCA_050740915.1 Gammaproteobacteria bacterium
CGCAGGCCAGATAGCTGTCCTCTCGCGCACAGTCCTGGCTCGGATTCTGCGCCTCGATAGGCGCACTGGAATCTCGGCCAAGGAGGATCTGACAGCGCCTCCACAGACCTGCCGAAAGGACACGACCTATCTCAGTGCGGCGTTACCTCCTGGTGTTGAGCTCATCGATTATTACCATGCCTGTGACCACCTCAAAGACGCCTTCGATGCGGCCTATGGGGAGAACTCGAAGCAGTCCAAGGCGCAGTTCGAGAAGAATCGGTATATCCTGCGCGATGAAACCGAAGAGGTGGAGAAAGTCATACGCGCACTGGTCCATCTCCACAGCACTCACCCCCGAACCAAGAAGCTCACCACCGAACTGAAATATTTCCGGCGGCGTCGCCACCGCATGCGCTATGCTGAGGCGCAGGCAAACGCTCTCCCTATTGGCTCAGGCGTAGTTGAGGCCGCCTGTAAAAGCCTTGCCATCGAACGGATGCGACGCTCAGGTATGCGTTGGCGTCATCGCGGTGGGCAGGCTATTTTGACTTTCCGCGCCCCGCACCAAAGTGAGCGCTTCGATCGGGGGCTGGAAACTACTGTCGGAAACTTACAAACCTACCGTCGAGATCCCGGAGAATGTCGTTCTCTTTCCTAATCGGCAAACACATTGACCGGCCTCAGTATGAGACCTACACCCATCGTGTAATGCAAGAGCAGGAGTAGCTCATCATGGCGAACTCGAATCAACTCGGCACGAAACAGTTCCTCTACCTCGACGACCTGCACGTTGGGCAACGATTCATCAGCGACACGCGCCTGATCGACGAAGACGAGATCAAGGCGTTTTCCAAGCAGTTCGACCCACAAGCGTTCCATCTCGATGCCGACGCTGCAAAGGAAACGCTATTTGAAGGGTTGGTGGCGAGCGGTTGGCACACGGCGGCAATCTCCATGAGGCTATTGGTGGAGGGCGTGCCGATCGCTGGCGGGGTTGTCGGGGCCGGCGCAGAAATCGAATGGCCAAAGCCGACGCGACCGGGCGATGTCCTCCATGTCGAGAGCGAAATCGTCGAATTGAGACCGTCACGATCTAGTCCGGACCGCGGCATGGCAACGATCCGTAGCGAAACCCACAATCAGCTCGGCGAGATCGTGCAGGTGCTTACCGCGCGGCTCGTTGTGCCGCGCAGGACTTCGACCGCCCCCTTGACGGAAAAGGACGTGTAACGGCTGGGTGGCACTGCTGGCGTCCAGCAGTGGCCGTTAGGATGAGGGCATGACGGCAACTGGATGCGCGATGGCCATGACACAACCACCTAACGAAGAATGCAGCGAAGCGGACGGGCAACCTTTGGCACGTTCCGGCCGCTTTGGTTGTTCAGATGTTTGATTCGCGGGTAACGGTATTCGGTTGCTCTGCCCGTCGGCCCTGATTCTTGACGTCAGGGTTCGGGAGCGCAAAGTGGTTCTGATGTGGCATGTTAAAATGGGTTGGCTAAGCCCTTCCGGCGCGAAAGCCGCAGTGATGGTAGGTACGGGTAAATATGGCGCATGAGCAGGATGTGTTGGAATTGGCAGCCGCGTGGCGGAATGAAGGGCGGCGCGTCGCGCTCGCCACTGTCGTGGCAACCTGGGGCTCATCGCCGTGCCCGCTGGGAAGCCAGCTGCTGGCGGATGATGCGGGACGGTTCATGGGCACGGTTTCGGGAGGCTGCATCGAGGGGGAAGTGGTGCGCCGCGCATTGGAGGTCATCGAGACCGGAGAACCGGCACTGCTCAATTTTGGCATTGTAAACGAGGATGCCTGGTCTGTGGGGCTCAGCTGCGGCGGCCGGATCCAGATTTTCGTCGAGCCGGTCGAATGAAGTCTGACGTCCTATTCGCGATTCTCAGGGCCAAGAGGGCGAAGGTTCCTATCGCCCTGCTGACGCAGCTTCCCACCGGCGAGCAGATCGTCGTCGGGCCGGTGTCAACGCCCGATGGTGCTGAGATCGATCCAGCCGCGATCAGGCGGAGCCGAGAACTGTTGGCCGAGGATCGCAGCGAGCGGTTCGAATCGGCTTCGGGGCCGGTCTTCATCCAGGCCTTTAATCCGCCGTTCAAGCTGATCGTGGTCGGCGCCGTGCACATCGCGCAGCCATTGGCACGCCTTGGCGCTCTCGCGGGCTACGAGATCCTGGTCATCGATCCGCGCGG
Source organism: Gammaproteobacteria bacterium (assembly GCA_050740915.1). Lineage (GTDB taxonomy): Bacteria > Pseudomonadota > Gammaproteobacteria > JBOHHR01 > JBOHHR01 > JBOHHR01. The sequence goes on from JBOIEG010001218.1 coordinate 2,182, forward strand.
TGCGTTTGCCGAAGGCGAGCGCTTCGGCGGGCTCAGGGTCGATGCCCGCTGGCCTGACCTCGCCGCCCTGGCCGAAATCACGGCCGATCGGCGATCCGCGCTGGTAACGCTTACCCACGATCCCAAGCTCGACGACCCGGCGCTCTATTGGGCGCTGCGCTCGCCCGCATCTTATATCGGCGCATCATAGGTTAGGTACTTAAGGCCCACCGAAAACGGGTTCTAAGCCCAGTTGCAGGCGTCCGGTTTGGGTGTCGCGTGCGGGGTGTGCGCGCTGAGCGTTAGCGCCGAGAAACGCGATAGCT
>JBOIEG010001219.1:0-2778 GCA_050740915.1 Gammaproteobacteria bacterium
CCATGTCTCCAGCGGCGTGCGTTCAGCCGGCTGCAACTTGATCGCCACGCGGGTGTTCGGCATGAGCGAGACCATAGCAATCACTGGAAAGTCTGTAAAGTTATTTAAGGGACACTACACTAGCTTGGCTGGATCCGGCCATCAGCGCCCGCCACTACGAAGTGGACGGCCTCGTTCGGGAGGCGGTGCTGGCGAGATCCCCCTCGTGCCGCAACGCTTTTGAAGCGTCCCGCGCTGGGCATTGGTTTTTTGACTTGTATAAGGCCGCCCGGACTCAGCTCTCCAGAGGCGGGGTAGAAGCGGTCTATGGCGGTGAGTTTTGCACCTATGCCCAGCCTGAGCGCTTCTTCTCCTATCGGCGCGACGGCGTCACCGGCCGCATGGCGAGCCTGATCTGGGTCGAAGAGCAGGCAGAGCCAAAACTGGCGTGATTGACTAAAACCGGGATAGGGAGGTTGATCAGGACCCATATCGGCGAAGTTGATCACCCAATGGCTTTCGAGCATACTTTCTGCGGCAAGCCGCCTTACGAGCGAGGGAGGGACACCTAATGACGCAGGTCGCCTGTTGCCCAAGCGCGAGCCTGTCCGGGGTACTTGCATCTCCATCGTGGTTTCGGCGTTTCTTAGCCCCAACGCTCCGCTACGCGTTCGCTACGGGCGCTCGGCATGGGATGACCACCTAGAGCCGTCTCACCTGTCGAGGTGTGAGCGGCGGCGCTGCTTATGAGACCAAGGGGTGGCAATCGATCTGCCCCACATGAGTGCGATACCGAAAAAGTAAAGACGCACGCAATGGAGCCCCGAGTCATAGAGCGGCTCTCGGAACGCTCAGAAGAAGCCCAACTCGCCAGTCTCAACGGGATCTGGCTGCGATTTCATCTGCGCGCCATCACGCCGCTGCAATTGAGTCCCTATAAAGGCTCTACCTTCCATGGTGCATTCGGCTGGGCGCTGCGCCGTCTGTACCGACCGCTGTACGATCTGCTCTACGAGCCTGCCTCAACGATGCTTCCGGCCGGTGAAGCCGCGCGGATAGCCCTCCCCAAGCCCTTCGTCCTCGTGCCCCCCTTGGAGACCCAATGCCAGTACCGGCCGGGCAGCCGGCTGAGCTGTGATCTGTTGTTAATCGGGCCGGCCTGCTACAGCCTGACCGCGTGCTTGTGCGCCTTCGAGCACCTCGGCCGGGAGGGCCTGGGGCCGCAGCGAGGGCGGTTCGAGCTTGAGCGCGTCGAGCGGCTGGTCCCTGGCGGGGCGCCGTGTCTCGTGTTGGAGCAAAGCCGATCCACGGTAATGCATCCCGGCCCGCCGACTACCTCACAGGAAGTGATCCGCGGGTGGGAGGATCGGGACGTAGACAACGTTACCTTGACGTTCGATACCCGCCTTCGCCTTAAGAAAGACAATTGCCTGCTCCGCACCTGCCCGGAGTTCGCGACGTTTCTGGAACGTCTGATCGCGCGGCTCAACCTCCTGAGCGGGGCCTATCACGGCGGGCCCATGCTGGAGCACGGTGCTAGACGTGTGCTGCTAGAACAAGCAAAACAGGTGGCCGTGTGCTCGCATGACCTCGTTTGGGATGATTGGGCGCGCTATTCGGGCCGGCAGAAGGAGTGGATGCGGTTCGGCGGGCTGCTCGGCGCCGTGACCTACGAAGGCGATCTAAGCCCTTTCGTGCCTTGGCTCGCGCTAGGGGAATGGCTGCACGTCGGCGGGAAGACGAGCTTTGGGTTAGGGGAGTTTCGGATTTTCCTGGAGGTAGATTACAGCCGCAAACCATCAGTTAACGATGAAACCGTAGGACGGGGTATTCTTTAGGAAGCTCTGAACAAGCTCAGAGTCCGTTCGCCCTGATGTATAGAAGGGCGAACGGACACGATAAAAGGCACTACCCGTTCATACTTCGATACCTCAGTACGAACGGGTAACTTGTTCAGAGCTTTCTTAATTGAAATTAGGTTCGTGACAGGAGGTGAATTTCAATGGCACGCTTTCTTGTTTACCTGGAACCCGTAGAAGAAGGTGGTTATATAGTCTCGGCGCCAGCACTCCCCGGCTGCGTTACACAAGGAGACACGAAGGAGGAAGCACTGGCGATGGTTCAAGATGCCATTCGTGGCTACATCCTCAGCTTGGGTAAGCATGGTGAATCGTTGCCTGCCGGCTATGAGGCAGGTGAGTTCAAGGTTATTGAAATTGAAACGGCTGCATGAGCCGCCTGCCGGCGCTCAAACCCGATGAAGTCGTACGTAAACTACAGAGCGTCGGATTTGAGATTGACCACATCACCGGAAGCCATTACATCATGCAACATCCCGACGGACCGCGGACCGTCGTACCTTACCACGCTGGTCGCGACATCAAGCGCGGGGTCCTGCGGGCGATCATTCGGCAAGCGGGATTGACAATGGGCGAATTCCTTAAGTGATGAATTGGGTGGCGCTGATCATTATGCCAAGTCTCCCGACCACGAAAGAGCAGGAACGGGCGGCGAAGGCGTGGGCCGATGTAACGGGATGTCTCGTTCGATGCCCTTGATTGCGCTAAGGGAATGGCTACCCGCCGGGGGGGGAATGCTGCTGACTTAAGCCGTCATACCGGCATGGATTGCCGGGGAGGTGGTTGCCTTGGGTTTTATTGTGGTTACTTTTTATGGCTCCTCAGCAAAATTTGTGGGTAGTTTTCTACTTGATAGACCCTATGGAGTTAAGGGCGTCTGAGGAAAACAACGATTCTGACGCAAGTCCTACAGGCTCTGGCTGTGGATATATGGACAACT
>JBOIEG010001220.1:0-13073 GCA_050740915.1 Gammaproteobacteria bacterium
ATCCCCATGTCTCCAGCGGCGTGCGTTCAGCCGGCTGCAACTTGATCGCCACGCTGGTGGTCGGCATGAGCGAGACCATAGCAATCACTGGAAAGTCTGTAAAGTTATTAAAGGGACACTACACTAGATGACAATCACTTTTTCGTTCTCTGGTATTGCAAAAACAAGGACGAAACGAAGTTCCGAAAATTGTTGCGTGAGAAGCCCCTTTTCGAGTGGGTAACAGAAACGCGAGGCGGATCATGGGGTGTGACAATCGAGGATGTCTCTCGGCCCCTGACCTCCGAGGAAAGGTGCGATCCGTCGTTGGTTCCCTCTGGTGGGCGGGTTTATGCACTCTCGAAGACAACATCGGCGGGGGCCGCCAAGGAGAAGCAGTTCTTGGATTTCAAAGGGGAACAGTTTACAGCCAGCAACAGCGCGCACTGGAAAACAACGATTGACGGAATGATCCGCGTCAACAAGTCGGGTCGGCTCGAAGCAAGGGGCGGCCCACCCTGGTTCCGCAAATATCACGAGGACAGTCCGTTCAAGAGAATGACCAACGTTTGGGAAGACACTTCAGGTAAGTCTACGGATCGCATATATGTGGTCCAGACGGAACAGCAGATAGTAGAGCGGTGTGTGTTGATGGCTACGGATCCTGGCGACCTTGTGCTCGATCCCACCTGCGGCTCCGGCACCACCGCCTTTGTTGCCGAACAATGGGGCCGGCGTCGGATCACCATCGACACTTCGCGCGTGGCATTGGCGCTGGCCCGCGCCCGCATCATGGGCGCGCGCTATCCGTACTACCTGCTGGCCGATTCACGCGAAGGCCAGATCAAGGAAGCCGAAGTCACCCGCACCGCGCCCTCCTCGCAGAGGGTAGCGGGCAACATACGCCACGGCTTTGTTTACGAGCGCGTGCCGCACATCACGCTCAAGTCCATCGCCAACAACGCCGAGATCGACGTCATCTGGGACAAGTGGCAGGCAGTGCTGGAGCCGCTGCGTGAACAGATCAACGAAATCCTGGGTAGGGTGCGCTTCGCGCACCGTGCGGCGGTGGATGGTGCGCCGAGCGCACCCTACGAAGAATGGGAAATCCCGCGCGAAGCGGAAGCCGCATGGCCGGCGCCCGCCAAAAAGCTGCACGCCGATTGGTGGCAAGCCCGCATCGCGCGGCAGCAGGAGATCGACGCCTCCATCGCCGCCAAGCCCGAGTTCGAATACCTCTACGACAAGCCCTACGACGACAAGAAGATAGTCCGGGTGGCCGGGCCGTTCACCGTCGAGAGCCTCTCGCCGCATCGTGTGCTCGGCGTGGACGAGAACGACGAACTGATCGATCGCGTGGCCGATCCCGGCGCGGACTACGGCGCGAAGCAGACCTTCCCGCAGATGATCTTGGAGAGCCTCAAGACCGCCGGTGTTCAGCAGGCGCATAAAGAAGACAAGATCACCTTCACCGCGCTCAAGCCCTGGCCGGGGCACTTCGTATGCGCTGAAGTGCGATACGAAGAGAAGAGTGAAGTTGGAAGAGTAAAGGGTGAAATGAAAAACGGAGAGCCAACCGACCTTCTCTCTCCACCCCCTTCGTACCTCAGGACAGGCTTTACAATTCACCCTTCGGAAAAGCGCGCCGTGATTTTTATCGGTCCGGAATCCGGCACCGTCACCCGCCCCGATCTCGTAGCCGCCGCGCGCGAGGCCGGCGACGCCGATTTCGACGTGCTCATCGCCTGCGCCTTCAACTACGAGGCGCACGCCACGGACTTCACCAAACTCGGCCGCATCCCCGTGCTCAAGGCGCGCATGAACGCCGATCTGCACATGGCCGACGACCTCAAGAACACCGGCAAAGGCAACCTCTTCGTCATCTTCGGCGAGCCCGACATCGAAATCCTCCCCGCCGAAAACGGCAAGCTAAGAGTGAAGGTCAACGGCGTGGACGTCTTCCACCCCAATACCGGAGAAGTCCGCAGCGACGGTCCCGACGGCATCGCCTGCTGGTTCATCGATACCGACTACAACGAAGAAAGCATCATCGTCCGCCACGCCTACTTCCTCGGCGCTAACGATCCCTACAGCGCCCTGAAGACCACACTGAAAGCCGAGATCAATGAAGAAGCCTGGGCCACCCTGAACAGCGATACCTCCCGCCCCTTCGCCAAACCCATCTCCGGCCGTATCGCCGTAAAAGTCATCAACCACCTCGGGGATGAGGTGATGAAGGTCTTTCGAGTGTGATTGAAGTGAGCGCCTTGATGGCGAAGGAATGAAGAAATGGCAAGACAGGTATTTTTCAGTTTCCATTACGACCGCGACGTTCGCCGTGTCGTGCAGATCCGCAGCTCGTGGGTTGTACGCTTGAAAGGCACGGCGCAACCGTTTTATGACAGGGCACGTGGGAAACCGTCCGGCTAGGATCGAAACGGCGATTACAAATCGTTGAATATGGTGGCGTCGTCGCGAATGCAACGTACACCGCAGCGAGTGCGGCTCTCTCTCGCTTGCCCCGTGACATTGGTGTCTAACCGCGGATCCCAGGGTTAGACACTCGTCTGGCCCCTATTTTTCCTGTTTCTGTAGGAATACATATAGGCCCGCGTCCACGGCACGTCATTGTCTTGCGCGCGCTGAAATAACACCTGATAAAGTTGCAGCCAACCGGTGTTAAAACTTGCGATGGATCCTGCGAGATATAGCCGCCAGGCGCGCACAAACGTGTGACCATAGCGTGCTTGAACCTCTGGTACGTGGTCCTCGTAGCGACTGAGCCAGTGTTCAAGGGTCTGGGCATAGTGCAGGCGTAGATTCTCGACATCAATGACGGAGAAAGAAAACGGCTCGAACACCGCCATCATTTCACGGAGCGTCGGCGGATAAGACCCGGGAAAGATGCGCCTCTCTATCCATGACGTTGTCACCAGAGGTTTGTTGCGGCCGATATTGTGTATCAATCCGCGCCCGCGGTCGCTAAGACACTGGTCGATGACCTTCCCGAGCTCATGATACTGACTCGGCCCGACATGCTCTAACATCCCGATCGACACGAACACATCGTACTGGCCGCAGATGTTGCGGTAATCGTCTTCGACGTACTCCACACGGTCTACGAGTCTTGCCGCCTGGGCGCGCGCCCGCGCGTAACTGACCTGTTCTCGCGAGATATTATAGGCCCGCACGGTGACTCCGTAGTGCCTGGCCAAGAACAGTGCGAGACCTCCCCAACCGCAGCCGGCCTCGACGACCCGTTCGCCCGCCTTAAGGCGCAACTTCCGGCAGATGTGGTGCATCTTGGCTACCTGTGCCTGCTCGAGGCTCAGGTCGGGTTGCGGGAAGTAGGCGCAAGTGTATTGCAGGGCCTCGCGGTCCAGCCACAATTCGTAGAAGGCGTTGCCGAGGTCGTAGTGGTAATGGATGTTCGTGCGTGAACGCGCCAGTGTGCCCGCCTGCGGGCGGTCTATCCAGGAGAACAACCGACTGAGCGCCGACCGTTTCTGAACGAGCTCCACGATCCGATAGACGTCTTGGAAAAAAGTGACGATATCGCCTTCAATCTCGATGTCGCCGGTGCAGTAGTCATCGCCGAAATAGCGATTCGGATCCGCTAGCGCTCTATAAAAAGCGCGTCTGGTATTGACCTTCACGGTATTTCTCGCGTTACCGCGTCGCGGTGCGATCTCTTCGCCGTTCCACAACACGACGGCGTACGGAAGTCCGCCGACGGCCTCTATGAGCTTGCGCAGAACCCAGCGGTCGAAGGGACTGACCTGCCCAGACCCCCGGTTAAGGTTTGCAGGCTGGAGTCCCAAGCCTGGGCGGCGTTCCACGGTCCCTAGGAGCCCGTCGGACTTAGGAAGAACCTACCGCGGCGGTAGGAAAGCGGTCCATATTTTCGATCATTTTCGTTAAATAGTTACCACTATTCGCCTCAAATGATCGAAAATCTGTCCTCGATGTCCCACGCGCCTCGCTACGGCCCCCTAAGTCCGACAGGCTCCTAGCGCGAGACTCTTCGTGTCCTCATCGTGCATCGCACACCTCCCTATCGTACTTTGTTTGGGTTCGGCCGGGTCCCAGTTTGACTTTAGCCGGTTGCGCGGGAGGAGGCTACGCCCGAGAAGCTTACCCTGTCTTGAGCGCGGCTCCCCAGGTGCCTTGGAAAAACCGCCCGCTTAATGGCTTACGGGAACGGGGGGCGCATTCGCGCTCCTTGAGCTCTGGGGGGATCCGCTCTGCCGGCAGCTGGTAACCGATGGCGATCATGGCCATGCACGCGTAGCGCTCGGGGACTCTGAACGCCGCCTGCAACCTGCTCGCGTCGAATCCCCCCATTTGGTGCACCATCAATCCCAGGACTGTGGCCTCCAGGGTCAGGCTAAGGCTTGCCGCGCCGGTATCATAGGCGCCCCAGCGGTTTGCTTTGTCATCGCGTTCGAAGAGGCTATCGGCGATCGCCACCATGAGCAGCGGCGCTTTGCGTGCCCAGCTTTGGTTGCCCTCGGCGAGGCAATCGAAGGCGCGCTGCCAGTTGCTATGGTCCTCGAACCGATCCCAAACGATATAACGCCAGGGCTCATCACCGTAACAAGAGGGCGCCCAGCGTGCGGCTTCCAGCAAGGCGATGAGGGTATTCCGATCGACCCGGCGCTCAGGATCAAAGGCACGGCCGCTCCAGCGGTGCGCGATGACATCCGTCAAATCGACTTGGGAAATCGCCTTTTTTTTAAACAAGTGGCTTCGCTCTGGGTTGACGAGTGGTGATCGAGTGCTGGAAACTACCCCATGCTTAACGCCAAGGTCAACTGGGTCGCGCATCCGCAAATCCATTGGATTGTCCCAGAATACCCCTATGAGCAGTGAAAGTCCGCTGATCGAAAAACTGCGGGCCTACGCGGAACGGGCGAAACACGCCGAGCTAACCCTGGGCGAGGTGTTAGATTCCGTGCAGGAAGCTGCCTATAGCTTTACCTGTATCGTCTTAAGTCTACCGTTCCTCCAGCCGCTGTCGCTCGGACCCCTGGCTACTGTCGGCGGTTTAACCTTCGCTGCGCTCGGATGGCAGCTTTTCCGCGGTCATCCGACGCCGCTTCTTCCCGCCCGGGTGCGGCAAGCCGTGATCGGAAAGAAGACTTGGGAAGTCATGATCGGCGTTTGCTTAAAGATATTGCGCTGGTGCAGTAAGTTCACCAAACCGAGATTGAGCGCCTGGGTGAGCGGCCGCAAAGGACAGAAAGTGTGTGGTCTGACCATCATTGCGGGTGGATTACTGATGGCGATCCCTTTCTTCGGCCTCCCGCTCAACAACCTGCTGCCGGCGCTCGCGATCCTCTTCGTTTGCGTGGCGGATCTGGAACAAGACGGGATCATGGTATTCATCGCTTTCGGATGGCTAGCGGTGACTGTGATTTATTTCGCCGTGATCGTCATCGTGGTGTGGACGTTGGGGATCCAGGCCATCGATTTGCTACGTTAGCGTTAGCGTTAGCGTTAGCCTCGGCAAGACCGATCTCCGGCGTCGCGCCGTCGATGCTCACTTCTCGATCAGTTTGGGCGTATGCCCATCCTTGAGCAGCGCTCGAACGAGCTCTTGGGCTCTGCCGGGCGCCGCTGCGGCGATGCGATCGGATAAGCGCGCCACGATCAAGGGCCCAAGCCGGCGATCGGCGCAGAGCTCGTCGAGGAGCTCGGATTCGGCCACCTCGATGAGCGTCAGATGGGTATGCAACACCGTGCCCGCCATGTCCACAGGCTGGATAGATCTGGATCGCTTCGGGCCTGCCTTCGCCGTCATTCGATCGCCTCGGGCACCCGAACCCCCGGCATGAGCTCGTTACCGACCGCGAATCCAAATTCAAGGAGCTTGGCGGTGATCTCCTCCGCAAGACCCGCCTTGACCAGAAACGCTTGGCTGCCGAGTCGATTCACCAGGTAGGGTTTAAACGAGAGGCTGGCCGCGATCGCTTCGGCCACATCGGGATCGGTGACCATGAGGATGGGTAGTGTGCCGACTGCGAGCGGTCCGGGGGCCGCGCGTCCGCCAGGCCCAGGCCCGGATCGCGCACCCGAGCAGCGGCGGCAAAGCGAGGCGTGCACGGCGGGATAAACGGCTCAAGATCTCATTCGCGTTATAGCCCCGCTCAACGGCCTGCTGCACGCTCGCGCGCGTGTTCTGTGCGCCATCGTTCGCTATCGCTTCGCAGTAGGCGGCCAATTCGTCTTTGATGAGCAGATCACGCGATCCGAAACCGATCGCGATCTCGCCTGTCTCCCGCACCGTGAGGCATTGCTGTAGCGGTGGTTCGTAGGCGATGGTGGCCTGCGGCCGAAACCCGCGCCCAAGCACCGAGACGAGCACAAGGCGCTCGCCGACCGCCGCGCCCCTAACCTGCCCCGCCGCGAGCGCGGCATCGCGCGCGGCGTTCTGGTCGAATTCTAAGATCCGGGCCTTTAGGTGCACCGACAAGCGCTCGCGTCGAGCGGCCCAGTCGGCAAGCGTGCGGGCGACGTTCTCTGGGAGTGGGTGGCGACAGGAGCTTTTAAGCGTTTGCAGCAATGAATCCGCCGTTATTCCGGATTCCAGCGCTTGATAAGTCGCTTCGCGGGTCAGCCGATACGCGGCCGTCGCTTGCCCCACTTGCCGCCGTTCCGCGAGGCGCTCGATGAAGTTGAGCTGCTTCGGGCTTGCTTGTTCGAGGTAAAGGATGATGTCGAAATTCGGCTGCACCACCCAGCATGGCTGCATCGGCGCCGGTGGCGCCGCAGGCTTGGCCTCGGGGCGAAAAAGACCCGAGGTCGCGGCGCGGCCGCCTTCGGTCAAGCGGAAGAGATCCGCAAGCTTAGCCCTGCTTCCCTCTGCGTGCGCCAGATCGGCGAGACCGAGGTGAAATAGAGGGCCTACGATGGCACGCGCGATCCACACCCCCTCGCGCTTGCGCCAAGCCTGATGCCGCTCTTCTTCCCACTTCTTCTTGAGCGCAGGGATCTGATCCGCGGGCGTCTTGTACGGGGCGTGAAAAGAGCTGCTGTAGCCCAAGCAGAGATGGTTGCCGATCCGCCGGTAGAGGGCATCGGACAGATCTTGGATGCGATACCAGGCTTTCGGATCCGGGAGTGCCGCGAGCCCAAGCAAGAGCGCCCCGCGCAGGGCATTGAGCTTGGACGGTTGCAGCTCGTGATCAGCGTAGAGATAGAACGGCTCCGGCTCACATTCGAGCCAAGAATAGAGGGCTCGGTAGGCCATCGCCCACACCCTGGCCTGCTCGGGGTAGGGGCGGCCGATGAGCTCATCGGCCTCTGTTTGTTTCAGGGTCAGGGTGCGGCCGAGCGGATCGAGCTGGAAAAGCCCAGCCGCTTCCCAGAGCGAGAGGTAAAAGCCCAGTGGATCCGAAAGCGGCGTTGGCGATTTGTCTGCTGGCTCGGCTTTGAAACCGAGCGCTTTGGCCAGCTTGGTGAGCCCCGGTTTGGTTCTGAGGCCCTTGGCCGATAGTGTGACACCACCGATCTTTCCCAGCGCACGGGCGAGAGAAACAAATGTGAGCAGGATCTCACCCGGCCTTTTTATCAGCACCGCCGACCCCTCGGTTGCAGGCTGGACGGCGAGCGGTTTGGGCGGCAGCGGCTCGATACCCGCGAGTAGCGCCGCATTGGCGAAGACCGCGAGCGCCGGATAATAGCGGTCGATGGGGTAGCCGTGGCCATCCACACGCATGAGCAAACCGGTCTCAAGGAGCGCATTGACCCCAGAAAAATGGGCGCTGTCGTAGCCGGGAAACCTGCCGTAGGCGTCGTTCAGGCCCTTGAAGGGCAAGCCCAGTAGCAACAGCTCGCCGGCCAAATCCTCCGTATACGCAGCCCTGCCACCGCGCAGCTTGATCAACCCTAACCCCGCCCGCTCGAAGTCCGAGAGATCGTCGGCCAGCTTGCGCATCGCGCGCGCATCGCCCCAGGCCTTACGCACGGCCAGAAAGGCGGATTCTTTGTTCAGCTTGTAGGACTCTTTGCCCACCCACCGGCGTGCAAGCTTTTTAAGCTTGTCGGCGGTCAGGGTTTTCAGGTAGACATCGAGGCTTGGCAAAGAAGCCTCGATCGCCTGAAGTGACGGAGTGCGCCAGAAGGTCAAAGCTCTTCCTCGTCGGCGATGCGATATGAATAGCCCTGCTCGGTGAGAAATAGCTGGCGATGGTGGGCGAAAGGCTCCTCCTGTGTTTCGCGGCTTACAATGTATAAAAATGCGCTTGCCGCCCCGCGCGCTTGGGCCTCAGCACCCTGCCTAAGCGCTGCGCTTCCTCCTGCCGCGAGCCGAAGGCGCCCGAGACCTGGACCAAAAGCTCGGCATTCGGTAGATCGAGCGCGAAGTTGCCGACCTTAGACAGCACCAAAACACGCACCTGGCCCTCGCGAAAGGCGCTATAGAGCAACTCGCGTTCCCGCTGTGCGGTCTTACCGGTCACCAGCGGCGCGTCGAGCTGCGCCGCCAGCATTTTGAGCTGATCGAGGTATTGGCCGATGATCAGCGTTGGCGCGCGCGGATGGCGCATCAGTATGCGCTGCACCAAAATCCCCTTTTTGGGGTTTTCGGCGGCAATGCGTAACTTCTCACGTGGAGCCGCAGTGGCGTACTGCATTCGTAGCTCGCTTGGCAGCCGACAGCGGACTTCCGTGCATTGGGCTTCGGCGATCCACCCCTGCTGTTCCAGATCGCGCCAGGGCACGTCGTATTTTTTCGGCCCAATCAGACTGAAGACATCCTCCTCGCGCCCATCCTCGCACACCAAGGTCGCGGTCAGACCTAAGCGGCGACGGGCTTGGATCTCGGCAGTGGCGCGAAACACCGGCGCCGGCAGCATGTGCACCTCATCGTAGATGATCAAACCCCATTCTTGCGCATTGAAAAGCTGAAGATGCGGGAAAGCCTCGGTCCTGTCCGGACGGTAGGTGAGCATCTGGTAGGTGGTCAAGGTGACCGGTCCGATCGCCCGCGATTCGCTGCCATACTCCACGATCGCGTCCGAGCTCAAGGTGGTTTTGTCCAAGAGCTCGCGCTGCCACTGGTGCACCGAGGTGCGGCTGGTGGTCAGGATCAGCGTTGATTGCCCAATTCTCTCTATCGCGGCGAGGCCAACGATGGTCTTGCCGGCGCCGCAGGGCAGCACCACGACTCCGCTGCCACCGTGTTCGCCGCCGGCGCAATAGAAACCCTCGGCCGCCGCCTCTTGATAATCCCGCAGCCGAAAGCTATCCCGACGCAGCTCGATGGCAAGCGGTGCACCCTCGGTGTATCCCGCGAGATCCTCGGCCGGCCAGCCGGCCGAGGTCAATGCTTGCTTTAACACCCCACGGAACTCAAGCGGCACGGCGAAAGCCTCTGCCGAAAGTGCCTCACCGAGGTAGCGATTCACGGCTCGGTTGCGGGCGAGCTCGACCAGCAAAGCGGAATCGTTCGATTCCAGGGCCAAAGCGCCGTCCTGCCGCACCAACCGCACCCGGCCCCAGCGGCCCGCCAGATCGTGGATATCGGCAAGCACATTCTGCGGCACCGGATACTTCGCGTAGCAAAGTAGCGTCCCCTGCATCGCCTCGGCCGATAAACCGGCTGCCGTCGCGTTCCAAACCGACAGCGGCGTGATCCGGTAGGTGTGGATGTGCTCGGGGCTCTTCTCGATCTCGGCGAAAGGCGCGAGCGCCGCCCGTACCTCTTCGAAACGCGGGTTATGGACCTCGAGGAGCAGGCTGCGATCGCCCTGAACAATTAACGGGTTCGCTGGATCGAAGCTCGGTCCGGGACCGATTCGATCCTTTCCAGGACGCGCTGATGGTTGCGACATTGCTTATTTGGAAGCTTGCAGGGGACCCATTTTGGTTAGCGATAGACGCTCTGAACTCCTTACTCTCAGTTTTCGCGGCGCGACGGGCGAAGGAAAGATAACCCAGGCGTGCGGGACTTGTATAGATAGAGCGCGCTTACCGAACCCTCGCAAACCAAGGACCAGCCAATGCTGGCAAGAGCCGAGGGGCCGGATGACATTGGGGAGAACGATTTGCGAGGATGCAGTGTGCTTCACTGCCTTGCTAAAGTTCCCTTTTGCGGTCGTTGGAGGTATCTTGCCATTTCAACATGGGGGGATGATAAGGGTAGACGCAAGTCCACGATTCATCGATCGAACGCGGGACTGAATCACTTAACCACTTCGCTCCAAATCGGTAGCGTCATGTGCGCGATGTACCTCGAGTATTTTGGCCTGCAGGAAGCGCCTTTTTCGGTGGCGCCAAATCCGCGCTTTTTGTTCATGAGCCCGCAGCACGAGGAAGCCTTTGCGCACCTTGTCTACGGCTTGGGCCAAAGCGGGGGTTTCGTGTTGTTGACGGGTGAGGTGGGTACGGGCAAGACCACCTTGTGCCGGCATCTGCTCGAGCGCTTGCCCCAGGATGTGGATGTCGCGCTTATCTTTAATCCTTGCCTGAGCGCCGTGGAGCTGCTTTCTGCGATCGGCGATGAGCTTGAGGCGCCTTATCCGAAGGGAAGCCACAGTCTCAAGATGTTGGTCGATGCTTTGAACACACATCTTCTGGCTAGCAACGCTTGCGGCCGACGCACGGTGTTGATCATCGATGAGGCGCAAAACCTGAGCTTGGATGTGCTAGAGCAGATCCGCCTGTTGACCAATCTCGAAACCGATCGCGCCAAGCTGCTGCAAGTTATCCTGATTGGGCAGCCGGAGCTCCGGCGTATGTTAGAGGCCGAAGAACTGCGCCAGCTCACGCAACGCATCACCGCCCGCTATCATCTGGGGCACCTTAGCGCCGAAGACGCCAGAGCCTATATTCTGCATCGCCTCACCTTGAGCGGCGGACAGTCGCGCTTGTTCACGGAGGGGGCGCTGCGCAGGGTACACCGGCTTTCGGGTGGGCTACCGCGGATAATCAATACCCTGTGCGATCGAGCGCTGTTAGGTGCCTTCACCAGCAACCACCACCAGGTCGATCAAGGTATCGTGCGTAAGGCCGCTCGCGAGGCGCTTTCAACCCAAGCGTCGCCCGCTTACGGGCGGTACGCGCTAGTCGCGTTTGCCACGGCCTTGCTTGGGGGAGGGCTCGCTGCCTCCGCCTATCTTGTTTTCGAGAATTCCGAATGGAAATCGACCCGAGATCGTCAAGGCGCGTCCGAGCCAGCGCTCGCTGCGGCGCCGGTACGACAAGCGAAAGTCGCGAAGCCGCGTTCTGAGCCGAAACCGCCATTGGAAAACCCAAACGCCGAGCATCACCCGCTGCAAATCGTGGATCTTCCCTTTGCTGAGGTCTTGAGTGACAGTCGGCTTTCGCTGGAAGCGGCTTTCCGGGCTTTGTTCGCACTCTGGGGGCAAAGCGGCCCAGATGCCTTGCCGAACTGCGAAGGCGCGCGCAAACTCGGCTTGCACTGCCTGCTGGAAAATGCCACCTGGCATCAAATGCGAAGGTTCAACCTCCCCGTCGTTCTCGAATTTGCGCTCGCGAACGGTAAGCGTCGTTATGCAGGCCTGGTCGGCGTGGACGGGGAAACCGCGACGCTTTCTATCGCCGGGGAGAAGCAACGATTTTTGCTCGCACAGGTGCTGCAGTTCTGGCAAGGGAATTATGCGCTGCTCTGGAGGCCACCCGATGTGGCCCAAACCACACTCAAACCCGGCTCCCGCGGGCAAGCGGTCCATTGGCTGCGAGAGCAGCTGGGAGCCGCACCCGAGGGGTCTGAGGATGCGAGCTATTTCGACCAGGACTTGAAAGCACGCGTGCTGGAATTTCAGCGCGAGTGGGGATTGAAATCGGATGGCATCGTTGGTCCGCGGACAATGATTCATCTTCTCACAGAGCATCCTGCAGCGGACACGCCTGGCCTGGTTTCGAAAAAATAGACAAAGGAGGATGACGGCATGTCGTACATTCTAGAGGCGATCCGGAGATCGGAAGCGCAGCGCGAGAAGAAGTCCGATCAAAAACCCGTCCGGCTCCGGCACTCGCCGCCGCAGAAGCAACGTCCTTCCGGTCGCTGGCTTTTGGTGGCCTTAGCTACCCTGGCCGCGATAAACATCGCCACACTGGCGTATGTCGCCCAGCGCGGCGCCGGCAGTGGGAAATCGGTCAAGGGCGCCGGCGCGCCGACTAGCGCGGTGGAGCAGAGGACGGTTGCAAGTGAAACAGAGTCCGTGACGACCCCAGTCATCTCACCCAAAATGGGTTCCAAGAAGCCGGATCCTAAATCGGCCGAGGGAGGTGTGGCGAAAGCAAAAACATTTTTGGCGTCGCGCAACGCACACCCGAAAGCTCAAGCCAGAGCAACGCGCACAGCCTCGCTTCCCTCAGCAAACGCGAGCAGCCCTGGTTTCGCCCGAGAAACGGGCAACCGGGTGTCTTTGCCGAGATCGGAAACAGCAAGCGATAAAACCGTGACGCCGCCTTCGCCTAAAGTGCTCGATGCACCGGAAAGAACCATTCCCCCGATCATCAAACCCTCCGCAGCAAGCGCTGTCATTCCCGGCAACGCTGGCGGATCTGCGGCTGTCCAAGAAATTCCCTCGTTTAACGAACTGCCGGGTGAGCTGCGCCAACGCATCCCAGCGATCAAGGTCAACGTACACGCATATTCAGAAGCGCCAGAGGAGCAGTTCATCATCGTGGATATGATCAAGTACCGCTCAGGCGAGCGCATCGCGGAAGGGCTTATGCTCGAGCAGGTAACCTCGCAAGGCGTCGTTCTGCGCTTCGAAGGCACGGCCTTCCGCCTCTCTAAGCCTTAACAATGACCCGTAGTAGCCGTTCACGATCCGGGCATGCTCATGGTCCAGGGCCGCCTGGATCTCCCGCTGCGTCCAGGTGAAAGACCCACCTCCCTCGCGATGCCCGGGGCTGTCGGCGTCCGTGGCTCCGTAGCGGAGAACGCGATCACCACCGCGAGCCATGCTTCTTTGACGCTTACTCGTCCCCAACGCTAGTGTAGTGTCCCTTAAATAACTTTACAGACTTTCCAGTGATTGCTATGGTCTCGCTCATGCCGAACACCCGCGTGGCGATCAAGTTGCAGCCGGCTGAACGCACGCCGCTGGAGACATGGG
>JBOIEG010001221.1:0-1171 GCA_050740915.1 Gammaproteobacteria bacterium
CCCATGTCTCCAGCGGCGTGCGTTCAGCCGGCTGCAACTTGATCGCCACGCGGGTGTTCGGCATGAGCGAGACCATAGCAATCACTGGAAAGTCTGTAAAGTTATTTAAGGGACACTACACTAGCGACCCCGCGTGGTCCCGGTGATCCGTCCGATCCCGCCCGCGCTGGGGCGGACGAGGAATGGGAAAACATCTTCTGCATCTATCCCGCCTCCGTGAGCGATCCACCCTCTCCCCTTAGCGATTATCAACACATTGAACTTCCCAAGGGCTTAGAACGACTCAAGCTTTTCCTCGTCGATTTATTTGTGGGAAACGACCCGATAAGGAGGCTCTGGTGGAAGTTTAACGAAAGCGTCATCGACACCATGGCGACGGACATTTCCGATGAAGTCCAGCGCATGGCAGTCACGTCGCTCCCCGTGTACCGCTACGTGACTCTCAGAGGCACGGACATTCCCCACTTGTCCAACAGCGAGGATGGCGAAAAAGCTGACGCCATTCCAGATTCCTACATCGTTGAGACCGATGAGAAGTCGCTCAGCGAGGTCTTTGATAGGACAGGGAGTCCGAAGGGAGGAGGGAGCTGGACGTGGGGCGAAGTTAAACCCAGTGGCGAACAACACGCTTGGATCTCCGAGCTCGCAACGGCGATGGCCCTCTACATTCGCGATGAGAAGATACCAACGCGGATTCGCAGCTCCTTCAAGGCCGCTAAGGACTACACTCCCGTTCTAGATCAAATCAACCGGAGTTCGGATGACTACTCCTTCCACGTTCTGTTTCTGGATCAGACATGGAACGACAGGAAAACCGAGCCGGTCTCCTCTCTCGGGGACCTCATGGTTCGGCTCGGCGAGCTCATCATGTCCACGACCGCTGGCGACACCATCCGTTACTTGGCCTATACCCCGGCGCTCGGCTTCCTCGCCGAAACAGAAGACCAGTGGAAATCGCTGCGAAAGAGCATGGCATCCAAAGCAGCTCAAATCGACATGATCTGCCTCAACGAGGCGGAACTGGAGCGTTGGCATGGCGAGTTCCTAGTGTAGTGTCCCTTAAATAACTTTACAGACTTTCCAGTGATTGCTATGGTCTCGCTCATGCCGAACACCAGCGTAGCGATCAAGTTGCAGCCGGCTGAACGCACGCAGCTGGAGACATGGGGAT
>JBOIEG010001222.1:0-1346 GCA_050740915.1 Gammaproteobacteria bacterium
CCCATGTCTCCAGCGGCGTGCGTTCAGCCGGCTGCAACTTGATCGCCACGCGGGTGTTCGGCATGAGCGAGACCATAGCAATCACTGGAAAGTCTGTAAAGTTATTTAAGGGACACTACACTAGCAGAGGCTCAAGAGGTGGCTGGCAAATATGGAATATCGGATCCGCAAATGCAGGCGTTAGCTGGCCGCATCGAGGCCGAAGCGCCTCTCGCTTCGGATAGGCGATCCGACGAGATGCTCTCCCATCCCATGACGCGGCAGCTACTGGATGAGCTAGTAGCTACCCATGTCGCTACCGGCGAGCTGGCCATAAGGCGAGGGGCCATGCAGGAAGCCGATTGGCATTACGAGCGCGCCCGGGCGCTAGTGGCTCAGCATCACTTGCCGCATGGCGTAGTGCGTGGAGTGGACGAGCGGCTGCTTGTTCCGCTCACAACGCGACTTCCTGTATATCGGCTCTACGGAACTTTCTAAGCGACGTTTTTCCAAAGGTGCCGGGGGCTGTATAAGCCCCCTTTTCGTATCTCCCGTCGCGTTGGTTTTCCTGAGCGACTAAAACGCGTAGGCAAGGCCAGCGCGGAAGCTTATTGAGAATTCGTCGAATTCTACCCCTTCAACGCCGACGATTTCCGGCCTACCATCATCGAACCGGGTCCGAGCAGGCTCCCCATCGAAATCGTATTTGTGGCCGTCCATGGAGAGCAGGTAAGAAAGCCCTTGGATGGGCGTAACCCCTCGCCATGAGAGCCCTAAGCTTATCCCGATCGTATCGCCTTCTACTGTCGTAGTGTTATTCGGTAGTAGCGGCGAGCTAACCCCATCCACGGTTTGGATAAAATTCGTGGCTCTCTGCGTAATATCCCCATTAAGGAAAGCTACCGCTGCGTTAAAGGCAAGCAGACCATCGAAGATCCAGGCGTTCAGCGGCAGGCCGAAGGTGGCACCGACAAACGGACCGTTTTGCTCGAATTCTGTCTCGCTATCGCCTGTAAAAGTGCTGGAAAAACTAGTCGAATCAACTTCTGGCGGAAGGCCGGGAAAGGGAGGATTAGGAGCGACTGTACTGATCGTAGTCACACCTAAGGTCCCTCTACTGTCCTCAAAATCGAAATTGGTGTCGGCCTGTTTATATCCGGCATATACGGCGAGGTGATCCGTAAAGGCATAACCGCCGGAAACGTTCCATTCGGTGCGGTCCATTTCAACCCCGAAGCTTCAGGGCCAGATCACTAAAAAACTATTGACAACAGGCGGTTATCGTGATCGAGTATCGCTTTTTTAGGGAAGATACTCATGGCACAGCGAACCGACGCATCGATTGTTGCGCCCTTTTCGACTCTGGA